>RFJV01000391.1 GCA_003694775.1 Chloroflexota bacterium
AGCCGGGTGGCGATGTTGCGCTCGAATTTTTGCAGAAGCAGGGGAATGCCCTCGCTTCGCCGGCGGCGATGCCCGATGGGGTACTCCACCTCCACCCGCTCGGTTGAGGTGCCGTCCTTGAAGAAAACCTGCACCGCATTGGCAATCGACCGCTTGGCCGGGTCCAGGTAGTCCTGGCTGAAGCGTTTGTTTTCCTGCACTACCATCTTTTCCCTCAGCGCGTCGATGCGCGGGTCGGCCGCGGCTTCGTCCTCGTAGTCCTCTGCACTCAGGCTCCCTTTTATCAGCGGCACAGCGACCATATACTGGATGCAGTGGTCCCGGTCTGCCGGGTTGTCCAGCGGCCCGGTCTTGTCGATGATGCGCACACCCGATTCCTGGGTTTCGATGACGATTTTCTCTATTTCGTCCAGCCGGTTTTTCACCTGCGGGTGCAGGATAATGGCCGCCTCCACCGCGGTCTGGGCGTGGAACTCCGCGGGGAAGGAAATCTTGAACAGCACGTTTTCCATCACGTACGTGCCGTACCCCTGGCTGAAGCTCAGCGGCTTGCCCTTGAACAGCACATCCTGAAAGCCCCACACCGGCGCGGTCAGGGCCGAGGGGTAGCCCATTTCCCCGCGGACCGCGTTGAGGGCCAGCCATACTCCCCGGCTGGTGGCATCGCCGGCGGCCCAGCTTTTGCGCGAGCCGGTGTTGGGCGCGTGGCGGTAGGTGCGCAGGGCGCCGCCGTCAATCCAGGCGTTCGACAGGGCGTTGATGATGTCCTCTTTTGACCCGCCCAGCAGGCCGGTGGCCACGGCCGTGGTAGCAATGCGGACCAGCAGAACGTGGTCCAGCCCCACCCGGTTGAAGCTGTTTTCCAGGGCAATTACCCCCTGCACCTCGTGGGCCTTTATCATGGCGACCAGCACATCCCGCAGGGTCAGGGGAGGCTTGCCCTGCGCCCTGGCCCGCCGGCTCAGGTAATCGGCCAGGGCCAGGATGCCGCCCAGATTGTCGGAGGGGTGGCCCCATTCCGCGGCCAGCCAGGTATCGTTGAAGTCCAGCCAGCGAATCATCGCCCCGATGTTGAACGCGGCCCGCACCGGGTCCAGCTCGTACGACGTGCCGGGGACTCTCGCCCCGCCGGGCATCACCGCGCCCGGCACCACCGGCCCCAGCAGTTTGGTGCAGGCCGGGTAGTTCAGGGCCAGAATGCCGCACCCCAGGGTGTCCATCAGACAGTAGCGGGCCGTCTGCATTGCCTCGTCACTGCGGGTCACATCGAAATTGAGGATGTAGTCTGCGATATCAACCAGAACCTGGTCCGGTTCTGGACGTTTTGCACTCTGGATGGCGTGTTGGCTCATTGTACTGCTCCTCGTATAAAATAACGTTGAGGTAGGGCGACATTAATGTTGCCCGGGTGGAAATGTCATTGCGAGCCCCGTAGGGGCGAAGCAATCTCCGCGTTTACCCGCGGAGACGGCTTCGCCTGCGGCTCGCCGTGACACAAACCGGTCTATTTTCACAGAAGCCCGACTTTTTGGGGTACTTCGACGCCCTTACCCGCGCTGGTCAATGGGAACCCATTCCCGCGGCTCCGGACCGACGTATTCCGCGCTGGGCCGAATCAGCACATTGTGGGCGCGCTGTTCCATGATGTGGGCCGACCAGCCGGTGACGCGGGACAGCACAAAAATGGGCGTGAACAGCTCGGTGGGGATGCCCATAAAGTGGTAAGCCGACGCGCTGTAGAAGTCCAGGTTGGGGAAGAGCCGCTTTTCATCCCACATCACCTGCTCGATGGCTTCGGAGATGGCAAAGAGATGGCCGTCCGGCGCGTCCAGCGAAAGCTTCCTGGCCCATTCCTTGATGATGGCATTCCGCGGGTCAGACTCCTTGTAGACCGCGTGCCCAAAGCCCATAATCTTTTCCTTGCGGGCCAGCTTTTCCAGCACGGCCTTTTTGGCCGCCTCCGGCGTGTCGAACTGCTCAATCAGCTCCATGGCCGCTTCGTTGGCCCCGCCGTGCAGAGGCCCGCGCAGGGTGCCGATACCCGCGGTCACCGCGGAGTAAAAGTCGGACAGGGTAGCAGTGCAGACCCGGCAGGCAAAGGTAGAGGCGTTGAACTCGTGCTCGGCGTAGAGCACCAGCGAGGTGTTCATGCACTGCTGGTGCAGTTCGCTGGCCGGTTTGCCGTGGAGCATGTGCAGAAAATGCGCCCCGATGGAATCATCGTCAGTTTCCACCTCGATGCGCTCGCCGTGGTGGGCAAAGCGATACCAGTAGCACAGGATTGAGGGGAAAACCGCTAACAGCCGGTCGGCAATATCATTTTGCTGGCTGAAATCTTTTTCCGGCTCGATGGTCCCCAGGAACGAACAGCCGGTGCGCAGAACATCCATCGGGTGCGCGTCAGCGGGGATGCGTTCCAGCACCTCTTTCAGCGGTTGCGGCAGGCCGCGCAAACCCTTCAGCCTGGCCAGGTAGGCATCCAGCTCTGACCGGGTGGGCAGTTTGCCGTACAACAGCAGGTAGGCTACTTCCTCGAAGCGGGCATTTTCGGCCAAATCTTCGATGTGGTAGCCGCGGTAAGTTAACCCCTTACCTTCCTTTCCCACCGTAGCGATGGCGGTTTGGCCGACGGCCTGACCGCGCAGGCCGGCCCCTGTCTTTTTGGCGTTGCTCATGATGACCTGTTTCCCTCCTTTGCGAAAAGTTCATCGAGTTTTTGTTCGTATGCATGATAACCGAGCACGTCGTACAGTTCGGCCCGGGTCTGCATCAATCCGACAACCGATTTTTGGCTCCCTTCCTCCCGCAGGGTGCGGTACACTTTGAGCGCCGCGGCGCTCATGGCCCTGAAAGCCGACAGCGGATAGAGCACCAGCCTGACCCCCACCTGGCGCAGTTCCTCCACGGTGAACAGAGGCGTTTTGCCGAACTCGGTCAGGTTGGCCAGCACCGGCACCTTGACCGCCTCGGTGAACTGGCGGTACTCCTCCAGGGTGGTCAGGGCTTCGGCAAAAATCATATCCGCGCCGGCTTCCACGTACTGCAGGGCGCGGTCAATGGCCGCCTGCTGACCTTCTACCGCGTGGGCATCGGTGCGGGCCATGATGACAAACTGCTCGTCGGTCCGGGCATCGACCGCGGCCTTGATGCGGTCGACCATCTCTTCGGCGGGGGCCAGCACCTTGCCGGGCCGGTGACCGCATCGCTTGGCCTGAACCTGGTCTTCCAGGTGGATGCCGGCCGCGCCGGCGCGGGTCAGTTCTTTGACGGTGCGGGCAATCATAAAGGCCGCACCCCAGCCGGTGTCCGCATCGACCAGCAGAGGCAGGTCGACCGCGCCGGTGATGCGGCGCACATCCTCGGCCACGTCGTTGAGGGTGGTCAGAGCCAGGTCGGGCAGGCCAAAGGAGGCATTGGCCACCCCCGCCCCCGACAGATAAATGGCCCTGAAGCCGGCCTCGCGGGCCAGCATGGCGGCGTAGGCGTTGATAGTTCCCACGACCTGCAGGGGACGCTCAACTTCCATTGCGGCGCGGAACTTTGCGCCGGCAGATATAGGTGTTGTCATGGTTGGTTACCTCTCAAAAAACCAAAAAATAGTGAGGAGAAAAATTTTTCTGGCGGATGACCATTACCCTGACGGTGACGGCCATCCGCCAGAAAACAGGGTCAGGGATGGATGGTGCCATCCGGCAGTACCGCCCCTTTGAGGCTTTTGGCTTTTTCCAACTGCTCCGGGGTGACTTTGGCTCCGCGCAGGTTGGCCCGCACCAGGTTGGCTTCGGTCAGGTCGGCGCGCTGCATATCGGAGATGACCAGACCCGCCCCGCGCAGGGTAGTATCGACCATGTTGGCCCGGCGCAGGTCGGTGTCGCGCATATCGGCGTTGCGCAGGTTGGCCTCAACCAGGTCGGCATCTTCCAGAATGGCTTTGGCCAGATTGGCCCCCATCAGATTGGCTCGTGACAGGCGGGCAAAGTTGAGTTTTGCCTGTGCCAGATTGGCCCCGGTCAGGTCGGCGTTTTCCAGGTTGGCGTGGCTCAGGTTGGCCTTGTCCAGCCGGGCATAGGCCAGCCGCACCCCCTGCAGGTCGGCATTGCGCAGGTCTGCCTTGCGCAGGTCAACCTTGCGCAGGTCCGGCGTTTCCCCGCGCTGGCGGGCCTCTTCTATGATTTTGAAAATTTCCTGTATGGTTGCCATGGACTGCTATCCGGTAACAATTTTGGCCCAGGTGTCGGTTAATTCCTTGATTCCGCTGAAGATGGCATCGGGCCAGATACCTTTTTGCCGGCAGGATTCCTCGCTGTCTACACCGGAGGTGACCAGAATGGTCTTCAGCCCGGCCCGCTGGCCGCCCAGAATGTCGGTTTCCAGCCGGTCGCCCAGCATAGCCGTGGTTTCCGGCGTAGTGTCCAGTTTTTCCAGGGCAATTTCAAACATCAGCGGTTCCGGCTTGCCCACGATGGTCGGTTTGACGCCGGAGGCCGTTTCCAGCAGGGCCAGAATAGACCCCGCGCCGGGCGCCAGTCCTTCCGGGGTAGGGAAGGTGGCGTCGGCGTTGGTGCCGATGAAGGCCGCTCCCCGGCGAATGTGGAACACGGCGTACTTGGCCTTCTCGTAGGTCAGGCTGAAGTCTGCACCGGCCACGACGGCCGCGGCGGGTTCGTCGGCATTGGGGAGCAGGATGTAGCCGGCTTCCTCCAGGGCCTGCCGCAGACCGTCCTGCCCCACCACGTAGACCCGCGTGCCGGGAGGGTAGGTGCGGCGCAGGTAGGCCGCGGTAGCCAGCGAGGAGGTCAGAATTTGCTCCCGCTTTACTGCTGACACCCCAAAGCGGTGCAGTTTTTGCAAGAACTGTTCCGGTGTTTTGGTGGCATTGTTGGTCGCCAGCATAAACCGGATGCCGCGTGTTTTCAGAAAGTCAAAAAACTCAACCAGGCCGGGCAGGGGGGTGTTCTCCTGCCATAAAACGCCATCACCATCGATGACCAGGCCGTGAATCTGGGTCAGGTCCAGGTGAGTACGGGTGTTCATTGGTCCTCGTTACGCAGTGTGGATTGGGTGTTTTGTGCACCGGGCAGAAACAGCAACGACGATATGAAACGAATCAGCGACAGTCCGGCCAGTACCGCCCCGGTTCCGGGCCGGCTGGTCAGCAGGATGTAGGGTGCGGCGTACACCGCGGCAAAAAACACGTAGAAGCCGTTGGTCAGCCACAGCAGGTAGCGGACAGAGCGGCCGGGGCGGGCGGCCATCCGGCGCATTCCGTAAACCATTACCGGGATTTCTGCCGCAGAAATGCCGCCGAGCATCAGGAACAGCGTCCACACCCACACGGGGCGGGTGATGACCTGCGGCATCCAGGGTTGGCGAACAATCAAGATGGTCAGTCCGGTTGCCAGACCTGCCGCGGCCAACCCCACCAGCCCCGACAGGGCCAGCTCAGTCCGGTTCACCATCCGCGGTTCCGTCTGCCTGGGCCAGGTCTTTTTCCACTTCTACGGTAGCCACGGCTATGGCCCAGCTGACCAGCCCCCACACCACGCCGGAAATCAGACTGCCGACTGCCAGCGACCAGGCGGTTACCGGTGTGCCGGGGTCTCTGAAGATGCCGATGACGGTCAGGATGATGCCCAGCAGGGCAAAGGCCAGACCTACTTTGGTAGGGCCGTCCAGCCGGCGCAGGCGGTCTAAGGCACTGGTTTTCTGCATTGGACTGCATTCCTCCGGTTATCTGGCTGGATTTTAGCAGATGCCGGGTGAATGTCAAGCCACAGAGCCGGACACTGCCGGTCGGGGCGGGTTCCAGACCCGCCCCGACTTCCTTTCGACAAACAGGCCGCCAGAAACCGGCTAGAATGCACCGGTCAGCAGGCTGAGCACCACACTGCCGGCGATAACACTGCCGAGCTGGCCGGCGGTGTTGGCGCCCATCGCGTGCATCAGCAGGAAGTTCTGCTGGTCGAACTCCTGCCCCACCCGCTGGACCACCCGCGCCGACATCGGGAAGGCGCTGATACCGGCCGCGCCGATGAGCGGGTTGAACTTTTTGCTGGTCAGCAGGTACATCAGCTTGCCGAAGAGCACGCCGCCGGCGGTGTCCAGGACAAAGGCCAGCAGGCCCATCGCCAGGATGAGCAGGGTATCCAGGCGGATAAATGCCGCACCGGTCATTGTACTGCCGATGGCCAGCCCCAGGAACATGGTGCTGACGTTGGCAATTTCGTTCTGCGCCGACTGGGAGAGCCGCTCGACCACCCCGGACTCGCGCAGGAGGTTGCCGAACATCAGGGTGGCAATGAGGGGGGAAGCCACCGGCGCAATCAGGGAGACGATGATGGTCACCACAATCGGGAAGAGGATGCGGGTGGTGCGGGATACTTCCCGTTCGGTGTACGGCATCCGGACCGTGCGTTCTCTGGTGTTGGTCAGCCAGCGCATCACCGGCGGCTGGATGATGGGCACCAGCGACATATAGCTGTACGCGGCCACGGCAATCGGGCCAAGCAGGTGGGGGGCCAGCTTGGAAGAGACGTAGATAGAGGTCGGCCCGTCGATGGCCCCGATGATGCCGATGGAGGCCGCTTCGTTCAGGTCAAAGCCCAGGAACAGGGCCAGCATCAGGGTGCCGAAGATACCGAACTGTCCCGCCGCGCCCAGCAGAGCCATTTTGGGATTTTCCAGCAGGGGACCGAAGTCGGTCATGGCCCCCACGCCGATGAAGATGAGCAGGGGAAACAGTTCTGTACTGACGCCAACGTGGTACATCAGGCCGAGCAGACCCTCTTCGCTGGTGATGGGGGTCAGCGGCAGGTTGGTCAGAATGGCCCCAAAACCGATGGGAATAAGCAGGACGGGCTCGTAATCCTTGGCAATACCCAGATAGATGAGCACGCCGCCGGCAATCATCATGACCACCATTTGCCAGGTCAGGTGGGTCGGCGCGGCTAGAAGCTGCAGTAGATTTCCAAATTCCATGGTGATGTCCTCACTCCAGTTTGACCAGGATGTCGCCGTACTTCACCTTTTGCCCGGCGCTGACCGCCACTTCGGCCACAACCCCATCGCGCGGGGAGCGAATGGCGTTTTTCATTTTCATTGCTTCCAGGGTGCACACTTCCTGCCCGGATTTCACGCTGTCGCCCGGTTGGACCAGCACCTCAACGATGACGCCGGGCAGAGGCGCGGTGACGGCATTGCTGTCTGCCGCGCCGGCGGCAGGGGCAGGCGCGGCAGGGGTGGGCGCAGATACTGCCGCCGTACTGACCGCCGCGGTTTCCACCGATGCGGCCTGCTGAATGACCTGGTAATCCACACTGTATTCTTTGCCGTTGACGGTAACGGTGACCGTGTCGCCGCTCATGTCGCCGACTTCCACCTCGTAGGCTTTACCGTTAACGGTGAGCTTCATTTTCCTCGATTTCATTACCGGATTCTCCCTCTAACATTTTGAAGTGCCTCGGCGGGGTTTTGTCTGGCCCGGCCTACAGTCCACCAGGGGCTGTAGCCGGCCTCAAGTCCCGCACCCAAACTGCTCTGGCTTTTACTGCGCCAGTAATTCAGGGCCACCGCAATCACTGCGGCAATTTCTGCCTCATCGTCCTGGGGTACTGCCTCTTCGACCGGTACTTCTTCCTCTTCCGCCGGCTCGCCATCCCGAAAGAAACGTTCCAGGGCAATCATCGCCACAATCAGCAGACCCAATGCCAGAAACGTCAGCCCCATTCCAAAAACGCTTAATGTTAAACCCTGAAGGTACAAATTCATCTCAAAGCCTCCATTTTTGTCAGCCCCGTGCTACAGGGGGATGTTGCCGTGCTTCTTGGGCGGCAGGGTTGCTTGCTTGTTCTTCAGCAGTTCCAGGGCCGCAATCAGGCGAGGACGGGTTTCTTCCGGGATGAGAATATCATCCACGTAGCCCGCGGCGGCAGAGGTGTAGGGGGTGGAGAACTTGTCGCGATATTCCTGGACCAGCCGTGCTCTCTCTTCTTCCGGGTTTTCGGCGTTTTTGAGCTGTTTGCCGTAAAGGATGTTCACCGCGCCTTCGGCGCCCATCACCGCGATTTCGGTGGTAGGCCAGGCATACACAATGTCGGCGCGCAGGTACTTACTGCCCATCACGATGTAGGCCCCGCCGTAGCCCTTGCGGATGTTGACCGTAATCTTGGGCACGGTGGCTTCGGAATAGGCATAGATAATCTTGGCCCCGTGACGGATGATGCCGCCGTGTTCCTGCATAACGCCGGGCATAAAGCCGGGCGTGTCCGCCAGGGTGATAATGGGGATGTTGAAGGCGTCGCAGAAGCGGACAAAGCGGGCAATCTTGTCCGAGGCATCGATGTCAATCACGCCGGCCATCACCATTGGCTGTTGGGCCACCACGCCGACCACCTGCCCGTGGAGGCGGGCGAAGCCAACGATGGCATTCTGGGCAAAGTTCTGGTGCACTTCGAAGAAACTGCCCAGGTCGAACAGCTTGTGGATGATGACCTTCATATCGTACCCGGCGTTCGGGTCGGTGGGGACGATGGTGTTCAGCTCCGGGTCCATCCGCCAGGGGTCGTCGGCTGGCGGGATGGCGGGAGCAGGCTCGGCGTTGTTGGCCGGCAGGTAGTCCAGCAGTTTGCGCACCAACTGCAGGGTCGCTTCTTCGTTGGCTCCAACAAAATGGGCCACCCCGCTCCGACTGCTGTGCGCCGCCGCGCCGCCCAGGGTTTCAAAGTCTACTTCCTCGCCGGTTACAGTCTTGATGACCTGCGGGCCGGTGATGAACATGTGGCTGGTCTGGTCGGCCATAAAGATGAAGTCGGTCAGGCCGGGGGAGTAGACAGCCCCGCCAGCGCACGGTCCCAGAATGACGCTCAACTGCGGAATGACCCCGCTGGCCTGGGTGTTGCGCCAGAAAACTTCTGCATACGCGCCCAGGCTGTAAACCCCTTCCTGGATGCGTGCCCCGCCGGAATCGTTGATGGCGATAAAGGGAACGCCCGCTTCCAGGGCCAGGTCCATCGCCTTGGCGACCTTCTGCCCCTGCACTTCGCCAAACGAACCGCCCAGAATGGTGAAATCCTGGGAGGCAATGCAGACCATCCGCCCGTTGATTTTGCCAAATCCGGTGACCACCGCATCGCCGGGGTGACGTTTCTTATCCATCCCAAAGTCGCTGTGGCGGTGGGTCATAAACGGCAGAATCTCTTCGAATGTCCCTTCGTCCAGCAGAAGGTTGAGCCGTTCGCGGGCAGTCATTTTGCCCTTGCTGTGCTGGGCTTCAATGCGCTTTGGCCCGCCGCCGGCCCGGATTTCCTTTCGTTTTTCTTTCAGTTCTTCAATGAGCTGTTCGTGGCTTTTTGGCCCCTGGTTTTCCTGGGCCTTGACATCTGAATCCATAACTTTTTTCTCCTCAAATCCAGAAAATTTGTGAACAGACAGATAAAAATTACACCACACCTTGCGCCCGCAGGGCTTCCAGTTCTGCCGGGCCGTATCCCAGACTGCCCAGAACCTCCTCTGTATGCTGGCCCAGCATTGGCGGGGGCAGACGGTAGGTGGGTGGCGTGTCGCCAAGCCGCAAGGGGTTGCCCAGCGACCAGACCGGCCCCAGGGCAGGGTGCTCCAACTGAACAATGAAATTCCTGGCCCGGTGCTGGGGATGGTTCAGCGCATCCTCTACCGTGTTGATTGGCCCCGACGGAACCCCTGCCTCGTGCAGGCGGGTCAGCCAGAACTCCGCCGGGCGGGTGCGGAAAATCTCCTGCAAAATTGCCATCAACGCCTCCCGGTGCTGAACACGGTCGGCGTTGCAGGCAAAGCGCGGGTCGTCCTTAAGATACTCAATTCCCAAAGAATCACAAAAATTAGACCACAATTTTTCCGTACCAACGGCGACGATAATGTATTTGTCCTCCGTTTTGAACACATCATAAGGCACAATACAGGCGTGGGTATTGCCGATTCGCTGAGGTTTGAGACCGGCATTCATCCACCCGGACGCCTGGACGGCCAGCCAGGCCGTCTGGCTTTCCAGCAGGGTCATATCCAGGAACTGCCCCCGACCGCTTTTTTCGCGGGCGTAGAGAGCGGTAATGATGCCCATCGCCGAGTAAATTCCGGTGACCATGTTGGCGATGGAAATAGGGTAGCGTAC
>RFJV01000392.1 GCA_003694775.1 Chloroflexota bacterium
GGCCAACGATAAGGCGGCCGAAGCGCAGCGGGCCCGGGGGCAGGCGCAGGCGGCCATCATCCGGGCGCAGGGCCAGGCGGCCATAGACCGGGCCGAAGCGGCGCTAATAAGAGCCGAGGCGTTCAATGCACAGCTGTATGCCGCGCTGCCCTGGGGCATCCTGGGGGCGCTGGCAGTATTGGGGGTGTCCGTGGTGGCGCTGGCGGCCGTCATTGCCACCCGTCCGCCGCGTTCGTCGCAGATTGTGACCCGGGAGATTGTTTATCTGCCACCGCCCGGGCAGAGCCGGCTAAAAACCTGGCGGGTGCTGACCGCGCGGGGAGATACCATCAGTCTCCCCGCGCCGCCGGCGATGCTGGAACATTCGACCGGCGATGAAGAGCTGATTTGAAGAACCCTACCGGTCCTCCCTACTCCCTACTCCACCCCTACCGGCCCTACTTTTGGCCCAAAATGGGGGGGTGAGTAGGGAGTAGGGGGCTACTGCGGATTGACCATGCATAATTGTTTCTGTAAAAAATTCGAGGTCCATAATTTTTTACAGAAACAATTAAGAGTAAAAAGGAGTTAAAACTATGAAGAACATCGTTAAAATCGGGTACGACCCGGGCGCCAGCGCTGGTAAGATTGCCCGGGTTCTCAACGGGGAAATGTTAAAGTATCTGATGCCATCCTCGGTTGGTTTCAGCCGCGGGAAAAAAGACGGATTGACACTGGCCGGGGTGGTGCGTCCCCAAAGAGCCGTGAGACGTCCGTTTCATGTTGTGTTCGAGGGGATGGAATATCTGGTCGGGCCTAATGTGGCTAAATTCACCAAGCCGATTGACCGATTGGACTTTGAACGATTTACCGATAGCCCCGAGCTGCGGGCTACCCTGTATGCGGCGCTATATCAAATCGTCAATGGTGGGCCAAAAACTGTAGCTCTGGCCATCGCGCTGCCGGTGGAAATTGTACAGGACAAAAAAGAAGCGGTCCGGGTAGAGCGGGCAATGAAAGAATGGATAATGGGTGAGCACGTCTTTAGCGTCGATGGGGTCGAGTCGGTCATTGAAATAGTTAATGTACGGTGTAAGATACCGCAGCCGGTGGCGACCTGGTTTGACTGGGGGATGGATAACTCCGGTCAATGGGTGAAAGGCAAAGAAGCCCAACGGGCGCCGACCTTGGTCATCGACCAAGGTTTTCACACCCTGGATGTGCTGGTTGTTGAAGGGGGCCAGATTAGCCAACGTATGAGCGGCGGCGATACGCTGGGTATGAGCCGAGCGGCAGACTATTTGATTGAAGCCATCAAAAACGAGTATGATGGCCTGACCCTTGAGCTTTACGAAGCAAACGAACTGGTCAAAGCTGTTGTGAACGGCAAAAAGGCCCAGATGTATGTCAATGGTCGGCTGACGGATATTACCAACAAGGCTAAACAGGCGCTCAGTTCCCTGGAGACCGATGTAGACCAATTTTTACAACGCTCAATTGGCAAGAAAGGCGGGATGTACAATGTCCTGCTAACCGGAGGAGGGGCTTTAGCTATGTCAGGGGTTTTATCTCGCCGTTTTCCAGGTGCAACCGTGATGTATGAACCGGTGATGGCCAATGCTCGGGGGTTGGCTAAATTGGCGGCCCGGCCCGGTTTTCTGGATTAGATTGAATGGGGTCCTTGAAGAAAGTTGGCCGTCCCAGGGAGCCGGGGCGGGTGTTTCGGTTTGATTTCTACTATCGGTTCATCCCCGGGCAAGACCCACCTGAGTTAGAAACGCTCCTGGAAGCTATTGTACAGGCCAAAGGACGTAAGCGGCGAGATATTCTGCGGGCGGCACTACTGGGGGGTGCGCAACAGGCCCGGGAGACGGCTACTCGCGTTGAGGACAGCGCCGATGCAAGTTTATTTGAGGAAATGTTCGAAGACTTCTAACGAAAAACGATGATGACTGGCTTGTGTTTACTGCACCGTCGTGAGGGGGATATGGCCCGGTTTTACGTGGTGCAGGTGGGGCGCTCGCTACTGGGCGAGCCGGCGGTGGTGCGGTTCTGGGGCCGACTGGGAGCGCAGCAGCGTCATGTGGTGACGGTCTGCAGTTCAGAGGATGAGGCGTACCGACTGGCCCGGCGACTGGTCCGCACGCGGCTACGGCGGGGATACAGGATTGTTCAGAACAACATACCTGACCTGGAC
>RFJV01000393.1 GCA_003694775.1 Chloroflexota bacterium
ATTGGCGGTAGGGCCGGCATCCCTATGCCGGGCCCATTTTCTGGGGCATAGGGATGCCCCAGCTACCATGATGCTGTAGGCGGATATCCTATTTGCCCCTAAATTGAAACGCACCCTCCTCTACCCCACACTTTGACGCCTTTTCCACCGTTTGCTATAATGCTTAAGTTCACAAGCCGTCGATTTTATTTAAGGAAACAGACAAAGGGATTTATGTATGGTTGATAACATTCACGGTTCGGTCACGCAGATTGGGCCTTCGGTTGCCCCCAAGCTGGAAGCCACCCAGGGGCCCAATGCCGGTGAGACATACCGCGTCAAACTGACCACCCGCATCGGGCGCGAACGGGATAACGATGTTATCCTGACCGACCCCAAGGTCTCGCGCCACCACGCCCGGATTGACCTGCAGGAAGGCGTGTGGGTGCTCACCGACCTGGGCAGTGCCAACAAAACCTACCTCAACGGCGCGGTGGTAACCTCGCCCACTCCCCTGGAAAGCGGCGACCGCATCCGGCTGGGAGAAACCGAACTGACTTTCCACCTGCCGCTCAAGCCAGATTCGGACGCGCCGATTCCCCGGCGAGCCGCCCGCTCAAAAGCAGAAACCATCGTTGCCGCGGCCCCGGCCCCCAAACCGGACACCGCCGCGGCCCCGCAGGTCGCCCAGACCACCCCTTCCCGGATGTTCTGGCTGGTCGGCGGGTTTGTGGCCCTGCTGGCCGTGGCCGCAGTGGTGCTGTTCACCGTCTTTCTCAGCCGCGAACCGTCTACCGCCCCTACCCCGACCGCGGCGGCAGAATTCCCGGAAACCCCTGTCGCCGGGACACCCGCGGCCGCCGCAGACATCCCCTCCACCCCCGGCCTGGTGCTGGCCTACGAGGAAGATTTCAGCGACTCCTTCGGCGGTTGGGATGACGCCTTTGATACCTATACCACCAAGCAGTACGGCAACCACCGCTACCAGATTGAGGTGACCGCCAGCAACCTGGTGGCCTGGGGAATGGCAAACCGGAGCGTGTCCGACTTTGAAGTGCAAGTCGAAACCCGGCTGGAAGACGGAAGCCCTACCAACAGCTTTGGTCTGCTGTTCCGCTTTAAAGACCGGGACAACTTTTACCGGTTCGACATTTCCGGAGACGGTTTCTTCCTGCTCAGCAAGTTTGTGGATACCCATTGGGTCACCCTGGTGGACTGGACCGAATCGCCGGCTCTGAATACCGGCGTCGGGGCAGACAACATCCTCAAGGTGTCCGCTTTTGGGCCGCAGATTACCGTTTGGGCCAACGGGCAGAAGCTGGCCTCTGTTACGGACGACTCGCTGACCGAGGGCAACTTTGGCTTCTTTGCCAGCACCTTCAGCGAACCGTACATCTGGGTCAGCTTCGACAACCTGAAAATGTGGGTCCCCGCAGGCAAGGAGCAGGCCATCACAATGATTCCCACGGCGACCCGCCCCAGCGCGGCCCCCGCCGACACCCCGGCTCCGGCTCCCACGTCCACCGCAGTTCCCAGCACCGCGACCGCCTCGCCGGAAGCAGAAACCGCCATCAGCGAGTCGCCCTTACCAACAGCGACCGCTACACCAACCCCCCAGCCCCTGCCGGAATACGCCTCCCGCGACCAGACCCTGGGTCGGGGCGAACGGCCCGTATCCGGGCGGATTCTCTTCCCGCTGTTCGACCCCCAACGCGGCATTTACGACATCTACATTGCCGATGCCGCAGACGGCGACAACCGGGAGCTGGTGCAGGCCAACGCCAGCCAGCCCGCGGCCAGCGCCGACGGCAAGAATATTGCCTACCGCTCCTGGCAGGCCGACAAACGCGGCCTGTTTACCCGCCCCCTGGCCGGCGGCGATGCCTGGGGATTCGACCTGTTCTTTGAATCGGCCCGGCCCCAGATTTCCCCCGCCGACCAGAGCCTGATGTACTACTCCCGCACCGGCGGCAAAGAGCCGGCCATCTACCGGGTTATCAACGGCGTGGGCGAGGTGATGCGCCGGGAGAGCGTCCCCGTCCAGGGCAAAGCCCCCAAGTGGTCGCCCGACGGCCAGCAGTTTGTGTACAGCGGCTGTCTGGGGAACGAATGCGGCATCATCCTCAGCAACATCGACGGGAGCAACCCCCGCCTGCTAACCGACCACCCCACCGATACCAGCCCGGAAATTTCACCCGATGGCAAGCAGGTGGTCTTTATGTCCCAGCGCGGCGGCGACTGGGAAATCTATTCCGTTAGCATAGACGGCGGCAAGATTACCGCCCTCACCTCCGACGACGCCAGCACCGGCCTGCCCACCTGGTCGCCAGACGGGCGTAAAATTGCCTTTGTTTCCAACCGGGACGGCGAATGGGCCATCTGGGATATGAACCCGGACGGCAGTGCCCAGCGCCGCCTCTTTACCCTGGACGGGACCATCAACGGGACTGTCCAGCACGACCCGGCCAACAGCTTTGGATGGGTAGAAGAAAACATCGACTGGATTCCGTAACCGGACGTAATGAACTTTTTTGGCCTGGATAAACAAACCTCCCGAATTCTGGCCGGCATTGGCCTGGGTATCGTTTTGACCTTTGCCGTTATCGGCTTGATGCAGTTGCAAGACGACGGGCGTTTGACCGCCCTGGCGGCCACGCCAACGGCTACCAAAACGCCCGTCGCCACGGCAACGCCCAGCCCAACCCATACCCCTTCTCCCACCGCTACCTCTACCCCTACCTCCACCCCCACCCCAACCAGCACCCCATCGCCCACGCCCACCGCCACCCATACCCCATCACCAACACCCACCGCTACCGCGACCGAAACGCCGTTTCCCATCGCCACCCCAACCCTGACCATTGCCGAACCGGTCACCACGACCGAAGCTATTTCTGCCACCATACCGCTTACCGGAACAACCGGCCTGACCATCACCCAGCCGATTACGCCGGTTGGCACGCCGACCCCGACCCCCACCCCGGTTCCCCGCACCCTGCCCGTCCCCACCGACCTGCCGGACTACCGCCAGGCCGAACCGCACTTCTGGTTTACCCGTCCCTTTACCGATGCCTACTTCACCTGGGGAAGCTACTACTACCCCTACGGAACCAACGGGCGAGGGCAGTATTTCTGGCATACCGGCATCGACATTCAGAACCCGGAAGGAACCACGATTCTGGCCGTCGGTGACGGGGTAGTCACCTTCGCCGGCCCGGACGACAAAGTGACCGTCGGGCCGTGGCCCAACTTTTACGGGCAGGCGGTGATGATAGAGCACAACCAGCGCTGGCAGGACAAAAACGTGTACACCCTGTACGGGCACGTCTCCAAAGTGCTGGTCAAACCGGGCGACCAGGTAAAAGCCGGCCAGCCCATTGCCGAGGTGGGACAGCTAGGGGTTGCCATTGGCCCGCACCTGCACCTGGAAGTGCGGGTCGGCGGGACCACTTATGATGATGTGCGCAATCCAGACCTGTGGGTACGCCCAGACTCCGGTTACGGGGTAATTGCCGGTCGGGTAATAGACTACCAGAACTACTTTGTCCCCCAGCAGTTGGTGACCCTGCACCGGGCCGCCGCTCCCAGCCGTTTCTGGCGCGAAACCTTTACCTACCCGGACAACATCGTTCCGTCTGACGAGACCCTGTACGAAACCTTCACCTTCGCCGACGTTCCGACCGGGCAGTATATTCTCAAAACCTTTTTCGACGGCCACCAGTTTACCATTCCGGTAACGGTGACCAACCAGAGCCTGACTTTCGTGGAAATACGGGCCACCGAACCGCCGCGGCCCGCACCGGTCCCGCCGGTGGTTTCGTCAACCCTTGCCATCACCACCGCGCCCGCCATCACCGGTGCGCCGTCGCAGTAGCCTTTTGGGGAACACCGATGACCAACATCCTGGTTGTAGATGACGAAGAGCGAGTCGCCCTGTCGATTGAGCGGAGTTTAAAAAAAGAGTACCGTGTTCAGGTAGCCCATAACGGTCCCGATGCCCTTAAACTGGCCCGCCGCATCAAACCGGACCTGATTATCCTGGACATCATCATGCCCGGCATGAGCGGCCTGGAGGTATGCCGCGAACTGCGCACCGACCCCCTTCTGCAGGATACCCCTATCCTTTTTCTGACCGCCCGCGCCCGTGTAGAAGACCGCATCGAGGGACTGGAGGCCGGCGCAGACGACTACCTGACCAAACCCTTTGACGTGCGCGAACTGCTGTTGCGTGTCAAAGCCATTCTCCGCCGGACCGCCCCCCCGTCAAGCCGGGAAGAACGTCCAGAAGAAGTAGTGGTGGGACAGCTCCGGCTCAACTGCCGCACCTACCAGATTTCCACCCCGGAAAAAACCGTCCTGCTGACCCCCGTCGAGTTCGACCTGATGTATCACCTGATGAGCCATCCCGGCGAAATCTTCAGCGGCGAAAGGCTCCTGCACGAACTGTGGGAATACCCCAGCGATACCGGCAGTCCCGACCTGGTCCGGATGCATATCCGCAACCTGCGCCTGAAAATAGAGCCAGACCCCAGCCAGCCGCGCTACATTCTGACCGTTCCTCGCCACGGCTACACCCTGGCCCAGGAATAAAAATTTGCTATGGACGTCCCAAACCTGCTGGTCATTGACGACGAAGAAGAAATCTTAAAGATTATCCGGGCCATTCTGTCTGCCGAGGGATACCGGGTAGCCACCGAAACAGACGGCTTCCAGGGGCTGGCGCGGCTGGCCGGCGAACGGTTCGATGTAGTCATCAGCGACCTGATGATGCCGGATATCGACGGGCTGACCATCCTGCGGGAGGTCAAAAAGCGAGACCCTACCGCGGAAGTCATCCTTATCACCGCCTACGGCTCCACAGAAACCGCCATCGAGGCCCTCCGGCAGGGAGCGTACGACTACATCACCAAGCCCTTCAACCGGGCCGACCTGGTGCACGCGGTCAAGCAGGCCCTCAACTACCGCGCCTTGCACCGGGAAAAGGATAATCTCCTCTTCCGCCTCCAACAGCAGAGGGACGACCTGCAGAAGATGCTGGACGCGGCCAAGTCGCTGGCGCAAATGCGCCATCTTCCCGCCGACCTGGCCCGCGAAGTGAACCGCCTGGCCCACCAGCACCTGAACGCCGTTACCGCCCTGACCGTCTACAACGCCAAAGGCCGTCTGCTGTTTACCGCCACTGCGGATATGTTCCACCCGCAGTGGCAGAAGATTTTCTCCCAACACCCGCCCCACACCCATATCCTGCAGTCCCTGTGGAGCAACCTTCCCCGCTACAGCCATTCCTTTCTGCTTGACCCCCAGCAGACTGGCCTGCCCTGGCCTCCGGCAGAGACCGGCAACCTGCCCCCCCTGCTGATGACCCCGCTGGCAGAAAGTGACCGGTCGCCGGCCGCCATTCTCTGGGCGCAGGGGGTCACCAATCCCCCGGCGATAGAACTGGTGCAGAAGCTGGAAATTTTTGGCAGTCACCTGCACAGCGCTCTGGAAAATGCCCACTTTCTGGCGGCCCAACAGCAGATGCTTCAGGCCCGCAACCGGCTGGTCGAGGCCAGCCGGCGAATTACCACCATTCTGAACCCAACGGAGCTTCTGCAAACCATCCTGGAAGCGGCCCTGGCCGTGGTGGAGCATGCCGGGATGGCGGTCATCTACGCCGGGTCTGCCGCCGGCTGGCAAACCCTGAGCCTGACCCGCGGCGACCCCGTACCGGTAGAAAGCTCCCCGGTTCCGGAATCTGTCCTGCGGCAAATCCTCATCGAACGGCAAACCACATACCTGCCCCGCTGGTCGGACTGGCCGGCCAGCCCCGAAGCATCCCTGCTGGCCGAACCCATCGGGACCACCTCCATCCCGGTAGGGGTGCTGGCCCTCCTCAGCGATTCCCCAGATGCCTTTGACGATGACGACTTTCAACTGATGGAAATGCTGGCCGACCAGGCCGCCATTGCCCTGCAGAACGCCCGCCTGTACCAGGAGGCCCGCCGCGCCGATGAGCTGGAAGCCCTGCAGGAAACCGGACAGGCTATCGTCAGCAGTCTGGACCTGCACGATGTGGCAATGACCGCTATGTCTTTTGCCCGCGGCCTGACCGGGGCATCGGCCTGCTGTATCCACCTGTACCGGCAGATTGGCCCCACCATCGAACCGGATACGGTCATTACCCTGGATGACCAGAAGCCGTTCGGGCCGGCGGACTGCCAGAAAGCGGCTGAATTGAGCCGGCAAACGGTGGAATCGGGCCGCACCGAAGCCTGGATATGGCGTGCCCCGGCTCAGGAAGCCGCGCCAGGAGATATCAAGGCCTGGCTAAGCATTCCGCTGGTCGCCGGTCAAACTGTACTGGGCACGATGGAGCTGGGCAGTGAAGACGCCCGCGCCTTCAACCAGGACGACATCCGCCTGACCGGAATCATCGCCGTTCAGACCACAACCGCGGTGCAGAATGCCAACCTCTTCCGCGAACTGTCGTCGGCGTATCAGGACCTGTCGCGCCAGCAAGAGGAAATTCTCCGCAAAACCAGCACCCTGCGCGCCCTGTTCAACAGCATCACCGACGGCCTGTATATTGTAGACCGGGACCACCGCATCGTTGCCATCAACCAGGCCGAAGCCGACCGCCTGAAACAGCCGGTCGACATGCTGATAGGCCGGGTCTGTTCTGCCGCTCTGTGGGGGCAGGCGGCGGAACCGCTGGCAGAGCTGATTGACCGCACTTTTACCGGCGGGCAGGAAGGCGCATGGGAGGCAGACACCGCGGGGCCGGCAGGCGACCTGTTCCGCGACCGGTCGGTGCGGACCTATCCCATTTTCAAGACCCGCCCGGAAACGGACACCGCCGGCGGCCCGGCAGAGGTGGAGCAGGTCATCATTTTTGCCCAGGATGTGTCGGAACAGCGCCGCCTGCAGGCTTCCCTGTTCCGGTCGGCCAATCTGGCCGCGGTGGGTCAGCTGGCCTCCAGCATTGCCCACCAAATCAACAACCCCCTGACGGTGGTGGTTGCCAATGCCCAACTGCTGGAGATGGAGCTTGACCCATCCTCACCCGATTATGCCCTGGTGCGGGATATTCTTCAGGCGGGGGAGCAAATCCGGCACGCGGTTCAGAACCTGCTGGATTTCTCCATGCAGGAGCGGTACGAGTGGTTTGAAACCAGTGTGTCAGATACCATTGGCGACGCCCTCCTGCTGGCCGGACATTCTTTGCGAAAGAGCAGAATCAGGGTGGAGGAGGAGATTGCGCCCCTGCCGGAAATTATTGCCAGCGCCAGCCACCTGAAACTGCTCTGGCTGAACCTGATTCTGAATGCACGGGACGCCATTACTGCCCGTCTGCGGGGGGAAACGGGGGGTGAGCCGGCGGAAGAGGGGGTCATTACCGTCCGGGCACATCAAAAAAATCCCGACCAGCTGGAAGTGCAGATAACAGATAACGGGGTCGGGATTTTGCCGGAACACCAGGACCGGCTGTTCCATCCATTTTTTACCACCAAAGGCCCCAAACATATGGGGCTGGGGCTTTACACCTGCCGGGCCATTGTGGAGAGACATTCCGGGCAGATAGACGTTGCCAACAACACCGGTCAACCGGGGGTGACGGTGACGGTTGTTCTGCCGGTCAGGCAGTAAAGGTAGCAAGGTAGCAAGGTTGCAAGGTTGCAAGGTTGCAAGGTTGCAAGGTTGCAGGGGTGCAGTACTGCTCTGAGCCGTCGTTTCCTTAAGAGAAGCTAACGCTATATGCAGTAGCTTTGAAAATCGGCGTGAAATTTGCTTGAGAGGGATATTTGTAGAGGCACAGCGGTGCTGTACCTCTAACTATTTTGAATCTTCAGCTGTGTTTTGGGAAGCACTTTTCGCCGGTTCTACTTCCAGTTCCTGCCGCAAAATGCGGATGTGGGCCGGCGCGTCAATGCCAACCTTTACCCGGTCGCCATCCACCGCCAGAATTGTCACCACAATTTCGTCCCCAATGCGGATGCTCTGGTTCTTTTTGCGTCCCAAAATCAACATGCTTCGCCTCCATTCGACCGCAACGGTTGTAATGACAAAGAGACCTGCCTTTGTTCATCCCTGGCCGGGCAGG
>RFJV01000394.1 GCA_003694775.1 Chloroflexota bacterium
CAAACCCGTGGCCCGCGGCGATGAGGTGGTCATCCGTAAAATGCTGACCCTCAGTCTGGTGGTCGACCACCGCATGGTAGACGGCGCGCCCGCGGCCCGCTTTCTGGACTACCTGGGCCAGCTTATCGAAGACCCGTCCTTCCTCTTTTTGACCCGCCGCTGAGCAGATACAGATAGAACATCCGTTGCATTCTGTGCCGGGTTGTTGGCAACCCGGCACGTTTGTGCTATACTTCACCCGGTGCTGTCACCTACTGCCAATCCCCTCCGCCGGAGTATGGACCATGCTTGCTAAAGTGACCAGCTGTGCCGTGGTTGGATTGGACGGCGTCCTGATTCAGGTTGAGGTAGACATCTCCCGCGGCCTCCCCTCGATGACCATCGTTGGCCTGCCCGATACCGCAGTACAGGAAAGCCGGGAGCGAGTGCGGGCCGCCATCAAAAATTCCGGCCTGCCCTTCCCCTCCGAACGGCTGACGGTCAACCTGGCCCCGGCAGACATTCGCAAGGCCGGCCCGGCGTACGACCTGCCCATCGCCGTGGGCATCCTGCTGGCCTCGGAGCAAATTTACGCTAACGTGGAAAAGTGCATCATCATGGGCGAGCTGTCGCTGGATGGAGCCGTGCGGCACGTCAGCGGCGTTCTGCCGATGGCAAACCTGGCGAAGCAGGAAGGGTACACCACTCTGTTTGTCCCGGCGGAGGACGCGCCCGAAGCCGCGCTCATCGAGGGGCTGACCGTTTACCCGGTTAAAACTCTGCTGGAGCTGGTCGACCACCTGAGCGGACACCAAAAGCTGGCCCCGTTCACCCCCTCCTTTTCGCTGGACGGCCCGCCGCCGGTTTACGCGGTCGACCTGGCCGAAATCAAGGGACAGGAACACGTGAAGCGGGCGCTGGAAATTGCCGCCGCCGGCGCGCACAATATGCTGATGACCGGCCCGCCCGGCTCCGGCAAAACCCTGATTGCCCGCTCCATGCCCGGTATTCTGCCCAAAATGACCATAGCCGAGGCCCTGGACGTGACCCGTATCTACTCCGTTGCCGACCAGCTTCCACCGGACGAACCGCTGATTCGGCACCGGCCTTTCCGTGCCCCGCACCACACCGTCAGCTATGCCGGCCTGATTGGCGGCGGTCGGTGGCCCAAACCCGGCGAAATCAGCCTGGCCCACCGGGGCGTCCTCTTTCTGGACGAACTGCCGGAGTTCGGAAGCCGCATGCTGGAGATGCTTCGCCAGCCGCTGGAAGACAAAGTAGTCTCTATCAGCCGGAGCGCCGGCTCCCTGTGCTACCCGGCCAACTTCATCCTGCTGGCGGCAATGAACCCCTGCCCCTGCGGCTTCTACACCGACCCGGAAAAAGAATGCACCTGTTCTGTGTCGATGGTGAAAAACTACCAAAAGAAAATCTCCGGCCCTCTGCTGGACCGGATTGACATCCACGTAGAGGTTCCCCGCGTACCGTTCGACAAGCTGAGCGACCGCCGGGTGGGAGAACCGAGTGCGGCCGTCCGCGAGCGGGTAGAAGCGGCGCGGGCCGTTCAGCGGAAGCGGTTCAAGGGAACCCCGCTCCAGACCAACGCCGACATGGGACCGGCGGAAATTCGCCAGTTCTGCGCCCTGGATGAAACCGGCACCAACCTGCTCCGCACGGCTATGCGCCAGATGCACCTGAGCGCCCGCGGCTACCACCGCATCCTCAAACTGGCCCGCACCATCGCCGACCTGGCCGGCGCGCCCGATATTCTGCCCCACCACCTGGCCGAGGCATTGCAGTACCGGCCCAAAAATATGGTATAATAACCGGTAGCAAGGTAGCAGGTAGCAAGGTAGCAGGGGAGCAAGGTGGCAGAGGGGAAGGAGGGTAGTCCCGGCATCCCTATGCCGGGCAAGACAGCAGGTTCCCCGTACTCCTTACGTCCACCCTCTGCGGCCTCTGTGCCCTCCGCACTTGAAACTGCGTAAGCCTTGTTGTTTCCGGTTATCCGGTCTCTGTCCGATGAATAGGGGGATTGATGTTTCTACAGCCGGCTGTTGTGGCCTTGCTGGGCAAAGGGCTGGCCTTAACCATTGCCCTGACCGTTATCACCTCTGTCCTGGCGACCTGCCTGGGCGTGCTGGTCGGTTTGGGCCGGCTTCAGGGCCGGCGGTGGCTGTCTGTACCGGCGGCGGTGTTTGTGGAAACGTTCCGCAACATCCCGGCGCTGGTGCTGGTGGTCTTTTTTGCTTTTGCCCTGCCCAATGCCTTTGCCCCTCCCCTGCGCCGCGCCCTGTTTTTCGACAACCCCATTACCCACGCTCTGGCCGCGTTGACCGGCTTGCTGGCACCGTGGTATCTGCTGGGCGGTGCGCTGGGCCTGACCCTCAACACCGCGGCCTACATCGCCGAGCTGTTCCGCGCTGGCGTGGGTACGGTGGCCCGCGAACACGTTGACGCGGCCCGGTCGATGGGCGCTTCGTGGGGGGTGGTCTACCGGAAACTGCTCATTCCGGGCGGTCTGCACGCGGCCCATCCGGCCATTACCTCCCGCCTGATTCACAATATGAAGAACACGGCCCTCCTTTCGTTTGTGTCCGTCCCGGATTTTTACGGCGCCGTTCTGACCGCCATCAGCCGTTCCTTCCAGGCCATCGAATTCCTGCTGTTGGCCGCGGCAGTGTACCTGGTGCTGTCGCTGGGAATGTCTGCCGGGTTGCAGGCCGCGGCCCGCAAGCTGTTCCCCACCCCCCGGAGGCCCGCATGAGCGACCATCTGGCCTTCTTGTGGCGCCAACTGCCCAATCTGCTGGTCGGGTTTCCCCAGCAAAGACCGGGCGGCCTGGTGCTGAGCCTGGTCCTGGCCGTGCTGGCGGTGGGAGTGGGCTTTGCCGTGGCCCTGCCGGTCGGCAGTGGCCGTCTCAGCCCCCGCCGGACCGTCCGCGGGCTGGCCCTGGCCTACATCGAGCTGTTCCGCGGCCTGCCGCTCATTCTGCTGTTGCTGTTGGTGCACCAGGGACTGGGCGGACGGCGCTTTGGCCTGGACCTGTCTCCCCGGCAGTCCGCCTTCATTGCCCTGACTCTGTACACTTCTGCCTACCAGGCCGAAATTGTGCGGGCCGGTCTGCAGGCAGTTCCCCAGCCGATGCTGGATTCGGCCCGCCTGCTTGGCGCGTCGACATGGCAAATCTTCTGGCGCATCCAGCTCCGGTACGCCCTGCGGGTGATGTGGCCCGCGTTTGTGGGGCAGGCTATCTCTCTGTTCAAGGATACTTCGGTGCTGGTGGTGCTGGGCGTGGGCGAGCTGATGACCACGGCCCGCGCCGCGCTGGGCAGTGACATCCGCAACGCGGCCTACTGGGTGTCCCTGTACCTGCTGGTCGGCCTGCTGTATATGGTGGTCGCCCTGCTGGCCTCGCAGGCCGCTCGCCGCTGGGAACAGCGCCGCACCAGCACCGACCTGGTCCACTCGCTGGCAAACGCCTGAGCCGGTACTGTGAGCCGGATTACAGAAACCGGCAGGCCTACCCGCTATACTGGATTGTTGAGACAAAATTATTCACACCCCTACGGAGGATGAATTCATGAAACGCTGGCAAATTGTACTGACCACCCTGCTGGTTGGCCTGGCGGTTGCGGCCTGCACCTCGCTGACCACCAGCACCCAACCCGCTTCTACCCTGGACCGGGTGCGGCAGGCCGGCAAAGTGCGGGTCGGCATCCGTTTTGACAACCCCCCGCTCAGCTACATCGACGCGGACGGCAATTGGGTGGGCTTCGACGTGGACCTGGCCCAGGCTCTGGCAGACCAGCTTGGCCTGGAGATTGAACAGGTCAAGGTAGACGAAACCACCCGCATCAGCTTTCTGCAGGAAGGAAAAATCGACCTGGCCGTCGCCAGCATGAACCATACCCGCTCCCGCGAGGCCGCGGTGGACTTCTCTATCACCTACTTTTGGGATAACCAGTCCTTTCTGGTGCGCAAGGGCACTTACACCAGCATCGACGAGCTGATGGGAAAAAAGGTGGCGGCCAATGCCGGCAGTTCGGCCATTCCTTCGTGGCAGGCGTACAGTGAGGCCGCCGGCGGCCCCCCGCCGGAGATTGTCGAATTTACCGACAAGCTGGCGGCCATGCAGGCCCTGCGCGACGGCGCGGTTGAGGGCTACACCGAGGACAACATCACCCTGCTGGCCCTGGCCGCGGGCGACCCCGGCCTGGAACTGCTCCCCGGCGGGCACAATCCGGTCCGGTTTGGCCTGGGCCTGCCGGAAAATGATTCCGAGTGGCGCGACACGGTCAACCTGGCCTTGCAGGAGCTGTGGAAAAACGGCACGTATCACAAAATCTACAATAAGTGGCTTGGCCCGGAGGCCGACATCCATCTGCCGCTGGGCGGAGAAATGGAAGTCTGGCCGGAGTAGCCATGACCGAACTGACCCTCTCTAATCTGGGCAAGCAGTACCCCAACGGCGTCCGGGCGCTGGACGGCTTTACCCTGCGCGTGGCCTCCGGAGAACTGCTGGCCGTGCTGGGGCCGTCCGGCGGGGGGAAGACCACGCTCCTGCGGCTCATTGCCGGTTTGCTGACCCCCACCCGCGGGGATATTGCCTTTAACGGGCAAAGTGTGCTGGCCCTGCCGCCCCCGCGGCGCAAGGCGGTGATGGTGTTCCAGGAGCACCAGCTTTTCCCCTTTATGAGCGTGGCTGAAAATATCGCCTTTGGGCTACAGCTTCAGAAGCTGGACCGCCAGACGATTGCCCGGAAAACTGCCCAGGCCCTGGAGATGGTCCGGCTGGAAGGCTACCAGACCCGTATGCCCGACCAGCTTTCCGGCGGGGAGCGCCAGCGGGTGGCGCTGGCGCGGGCACTGGTGCTGAACCCCAACCTGCTGTTGCTGGACGAGCCGCTCAACAGCCTGGATGCCGAACTGCGCGCCGAACTGCGGGAGATGATTTTCGCCCTCCAGCGGGAAACCGGGGTCACCACCCTGTTCGTTACCCACGACCAGGCCGAAGCCGCGGCCATTGCCGACCGGATTGCCCTGGTGATGGAGGGCCGGCTGAAGCAGGTCGACCGGCCCCGGTTGATGTTTGAGCGACCCGCAGACCTGCAGGTGGCCCGCTTTTTGGGTGGGGTGAATTTTTTCCCGGCCCAGAAGCAGGCCGACCGCCTGCATACCCCCCTGGGCATTCTGCTGGTCGACCCGGCTCTGCCCAACGGCGAAGGGGTGGCGACGGTCAGGCCGGAGGCGGTTCAGCCCGGCCAGTCCGACTGCAATACCTTGCAGGGGTTTGTGGAAGAGGTTCGCTACCAGGGAAGCGTGGTTAGCTATGTGGTGCGGGTGGGGCAAACTGTTCTGCACGCCGCATGGCCGCCGCACCGGGTGTTCAGCCCCGGCGAGCCGGTTTCTCTGCACATTCCGCCCCAAAAAATCTGGCTTCTGCCGGGCCGGCAGGCCGCGGTTTGAGGGTCAACCGTCCAGCAGGGCCAGGTCCAGCGCCTCGCCCACCGAACGGGCCGGCAGAAGCCTGAGCGGCGGCTCCTTCATCTGCTGGCGCCGGGTAGAGGCCGGGACCACGCACCGTTTGAAGCCCAGCTTGGCCGCTTCCTTGAGCCGGGTTTCCAGGTGGCCCACGGTGCGGATTTCACCCGACAGGCCCACCTCGCCGATGAGAGCCACGTCGGCGGCCACAGGGCGACTGCGCACACTGGAAGCGATGGCCGCGGCCACGGCCAGGTCGGAGGCCGGCTCGCCAATCTGCAGGCCGCCCACCACGTTGACAAACACATCCTGGTCGGACAGCCGCAGGCCGACCCGCCGCGTCAGCACGGCTACAATGAGCAGGAGCCGGTTGAAGTCTACCCCGTTGGCGGTCCGGCGGGGGTTGCCGAAGCTGGTGGCACTGGCCAGGGCCTGCACCTCTACCAGCAGAGGCCGGGTGCCCTCCATAGTTACCGCAATGGCCGAGCCGGAGGCATTGGGCAGACGTTCGGCCAGAAATGCCTCGCTGGGATTGGGCACTTCCTGCAGGCCGGTATCGCTCATTTCAAAGATGCCCACCTCGTTGGTTGCTCCAAAGCGGTTTTTGACACTCCGCAGAAGGCGGTAGGTGTGAAACTGCTCCCCCTCCAGGTACAGCACCGTATCCACAATATGCTCCAGCACCCGCGGGCCGGCGATGGCCCCGGTTTTGGTGACATGCCCAATCAGAAACACCGGGATACTGCGCCCCTTGGCAACATCCTGGAAACGGGCCGCGCATTCCCGCACCTGGCTGACCGAGCCGGGCGCGGACTGCAGTTCTTCCAGATACATTGTCTGGATAGAGTCGACCACCAGGCATTGGGGGGACAACTGCTGGACGTGGTCGAGAATGGCGGTCATATTGGTTTCCGGCAGAAGGTAGAGATTATCGGCAGAAATGCCCAGCCGGTCGGCCCGGAGCTTGATTTGCTGGGCACTTTCCTCGCCGGATACGTACAGCACCGTGCCCAGCTCCGCCAGCCCGGCGGACATCTGCAGAAGGAGCGTACTTTTGCCGATACCGGGGTCGCCGCCGATGAGGATGAGGGAGCCGGGAACCAGCCCCCCGCCCAGCACCCGGTTGAACTCCTCCATCGGCAGTCTGGCCCGGCGGTAGCCGTCCGCGGCAATGGCCGAGAGGGGCAGGGGTTTACCGCGTTCGGTCCGGCCTGTGCTGGCCGGGCCGCGGCTGGCGGGCCGGTCTTCGACCAGGGTTTCTACCAGGGTGTTCCATTCGCCGCAGTCGGGACAGCGGCCCATCCACTTGGGCTGGGCGCTTCCGCATTCCTGGCACACGTAGCGGACTCTGGGTTTGGCCATAATGCCGGGGTCCTTTCGGCAAGCAGAAGTATCCGGGATGATTATAGCACGACGAACGAGGAACGACCAACGACCAACGCCGCAGCAGCGCGGCAAGAAAAGAGGGAGCAAGACGTAGAAAGAATGGTATAACACAGACCGGGCCAGATGGCCCGGTCTGTGGGTGGGTAGCTCCGTCGTCAATACACTGCGGATGCCGGTCAGCCGGTTTCTACGGCCTGTGCCCCCAGAGCAATGGCTCCCAAAACCCCCGCTCGACTGCCCAATCCCGGCGGCACGATGTACCGGTCGATACCGGACAGGATGGCCGGCGACTGGATGTAGCCGTTCAGCAGGGTTTGCACTTTCCGGCGTACCAGCGGGAACAGGTGCGGCTGGTCCATCACCCCGCCGCCCATGATGATGCGCTGGGGCGAGAGGGTGCAGATAAAGTTGACCAGCCCCAGAGCCAGGTAGTGGGCCTCCAGCTCCCAGGCCGGATGGTCGGGAGGGAGGGTTTCTCCCCGTGCCTGCCATCGCTTTTCCAGGGCCGGCCCGCTGGCCATCCCTTCCAGACAGTGCCCGTGAAAGGGACAGAAGCCTTCGGGGTGGGGGTCATCGGGGTGGGGCGGCAGGAGAATGTGCCCCATTTCCGGGTGCACCAGGCCGTGCAGTAGCTGGCCGTTGACCAGCCCGCCGCCGCCAATGCCGGTGCCGATGGTCAGGTAAATAAAATTATCCAGCCCTTGACCGGCCCCCCAGCGGGCCTCCCCCAGCGCCGCGCCGTTGACATCGGTATCGAAGCCGACCGGAACCCCCAAGGCCCTGCCGACCGCGGCGGCAAAGTCGGTGTTGGTCCAGCCCGGTTTAGGGGTGCTGGTAATGTAGCCAAACGTCGGCGAAGCAGGGTCCGGGTCTACCGGCCCGAAGGAAGCAATACCCACCGCGGCCAGCGGCTGGTGGCGGGCCTGTTCCTCAAAAAAGGCAATGGCCCGCCCGATAGTCTCCTCCGGGGTGGTGGTAGGAAAGCGGGTTTCGGCGCGCAGGTCGTCCGGCCCGGTACCAACGGCACAAACAAACTTGGTTCCCCCGGCCTCGATGCCTCCAATCAGCGGTTTGGCAGACATTTCTCCCTCCAGTATTTAAACAACCAGCGTCACTGCCGGTCAGGTCAATCGCACTATCGCACTATCACCCTCTCGCACTATCGCACTATC
>RFJV01000395.1 GCA_003694775.1 Chloroflexota bacterium
GACCAGGCCAACCTCTGGCGACGCCTCCAGCACAGCCACCTGCACGGCCAGCTTGTGGGGCAAAAAGCGGTCATCCGAATCCAGAAAGGCGACAAACCGCCCGCGGGCCTCAGCCAGGCCGGTGTTGCGGGCCGCGGCCACCCCGGCATTGGCCTGCGGGATGTACCGGATGCGGGGGTCAGCAAAAGTTTGCACCACCTCCGCGGTCCGGTCGGTGGAGCCATCGTCTACCACGATAAGCTCAAAATCGGGGTATGTCTGGGCCAGCACGCTGTCGATAGCCTGGCCCAGTACATCGGCCCGGTTGAACGCCGGAATAATCACGCTCACAGCAGGAGTCATAACACTTCCCACTCATACGGTACGGTGACGGGCGCGTCGGCGCGGAAGTGGCGGATGCCGCCCTTACCCATCTGGTGCAAGCGTTCGTCCACAATATGAAACACGCCGAATCTCTGCCAGTTGACCAGCAGGCGAGCACGGTCTGCGCCCCAGACTTCGCCCATCACCTGGTAGGGACGTGGCCGCAGGGGCGCGGCCTTGAAGCGACAGCGCACCACGCCTTCGCCGGAGAGCACGGCAGGGGCGCGGTTGTCGACCAGCATACTGGCGTGGAAGAGCGGTGTGCCGCCCTGCACGTCGGCCACGGCAACCACAAAGTGGGGCGATTCGATGGGCCGGCTGGCCCGGTAGCGAATTTCCACCACCACATCTTCGCCGGCGTGAAAGGTGTCGGTGGGGCGACCGCTGGCATCGGCAAAGGTGACAGACTGGATGTGCAGGCGGTCGTCCAGGGACTCGATATCTTCGGCCTGAGACTGGAGCAGGCGGCGGTCCTGGCTGTCCAGATAGGCCGGCAGGACTTCTGCCGGAGAGCCGCTCATCCGGATTTGCCCCCGCTCCAGCCAGATAACCCGGTCGCACAACTGCTCGATGACGTACAGATTGTGCGACACAAACACGGTTGTCTTTCCGCTTTTGACAAAGCGGTGGATGAAATCGTAGCATTTTTGCTGGAAGCTGGCATCGCCCACGGCCAGCACTTCGTCGACCAGCATGATGTCCGGGTCAACGTGGGCGGCGACGGCAAACCCCAGCCGGGCGTACATGCCGGAGGAGTACCGCTTGACCGGCATATCCATAAACTCCTCCAGCTCGGAAAAGGCCACAATCTGGTCAAAACGCTCCTGGACTTCGCGGCGGGTCAGGCCCAGGATGACGCCGTTCAGGTAGACATTCTCCCGTCCGGTGAGGTCGGGGTGGAAGCCGGCGCCGAGTTCGATGAGGGAGGAAAAGCGGCCAAAGACCTGTATCCGGCCCGACGTAGGCCGGGTGACCCGCGACAGCAGTTTGAGGGTGGTCGTTTTGCCGGCTCCGTTTGGCCCGACCAGCCCGACCGCTTCTCCGCGGTGTACTTCGAAGCTGATGCCGTTCAGTGCCCAAAAGTGGTCCGCATCGCCGGTGCGCCCGTTCCGTCCCAGCAACCGCCGGCCCCAACTGCCGGCCAGGGTGGCCAGACTGTCGTACCCGGCTCCCAGGCGGTATCGCTTGCGCACATTTTCCAATTGAATGGCAACGGTGTTTTCAGATGATGTCGGCAAACTGGTCCTCCAACCGCTTAAAGATGAGATACCCCCCCACAAAGACAGCCGCCGAAATGACCGCGGCCAGGCCAACTTCGCCCCAGTTGGGAGCCTGCCCCTGCAGGATGACCTGCCGGTAGCTGTGAATAATCACCGCCATCGGGTTGAGCATATAAAAGGGGCGTATCCAGTCCGGGATGATAGAGAGGGGATAGATGATAGGACAGGCATACATCCAGATTTGCAGAAGCAGGGGGGTCATCTGGCCGATGTCCCGGTAGAACACGTTCAGGGCACTGGCCCCCAGGGCCAGACCGGCCATCAGCAGAAGCTGGACCACAAACAGCAGAGGCAGGGTCAGCATGGCCGGGTTGAGGGGAACCTGGTAGTAGAACATCAGCCCGATAAAAACGACCAGCCCCATCAGGAAGTCGGCAAAGCCGGTGACGATGTTGGTCAGGGGGAAGATGGCCCGCGGGAAGTAGATTTTGGTCACCAGGTGCATATTCAGCACAATGCTGGTAATGCCGGTATTGAGCGAACGGGCAAAAAAGCTCCACGGAAGCATGGCGGCGAAGACAAAAATGGGGTAGGGCAGACCGTCGGAGGGGAGGCGGATGAAGTAGGAAAAGGCCACCACGAAAACCGCGGTCAGGGCCAGGGGCTGGAAAATGGCCCAGGCAAAGCCGAACAGCGACTGCTTGTAGCGGGCCTTGAGGTCGCGCAAAGACCAGACATACAGCAGTTCCCGGTAGTCATACAGTTCACGGAATGCGGAAAGAGAAACCATACGGAATCAGTACTCCTTGGGCCAGCGGATTTGGGCGATGCGGATGGCAAAAATGATGACCAGCGCCAGCAGGGCCGGCACCACCCCCAGCAGAACCAGATTGCCGGGCGTCATCCGCGCCACCGGGCGGTAGTCGTGGGGGATGTCGGCGGCGCGGGGCGACAATCCCGTGCCGGGTTCTGCGGTGGCTTCGGCCTGACTGGCCGCCGGGTTGGCACTGGCGGCGGGTGGGGGAGCCGGCACAGGCTGGAAAGGCACAGCCGGGGCAGTCGTTTTACCCTGCATATACCAGACGGTGAACGGCTGGGCCGTTTTGACCGTCCAGACCACGTGCAGGGTATTGCCGCCGGTTACAGCTATGCGCAGTAGCTCCACAATGTCGGCGGTGGGAAGCTGGTCGGGGGGGGACCAGTTGGCCCCGTTGAACATCGAGTGCAGGGGCGGGTCGTTGGGCTGAAGGCTGACGGCGTGCACCCGGCC
>RFJV01000052.1 GCA_003694775.1 Chloroflexota bacterium
ATTTTTTTGGTAAGTGGAGCCATCCACGAATTTTTCACGAATACACGAATACACGACCTGTCCCCGCCAGGGAGATGGTAGCCCCGGCATCCGTAGCCCGGCATCCCTATGCCGGGCGAGTCAGTCATCGCCTCGGCGGGCATTGGGATGCCCCGCCTACGGGGTAAACGGCTATTTTCAGGGGAGACAATCCATTCGTGTATTCGTGTTGTATTCGCGGACGGCCAGAAACGCAAAATCCATCAAAAATTTGAAACGCCCCCCCCTTGACTACACGTATTGCAATTTCCTCATAGTTATGTTATCATAAAATTGTTTCGTATTATGTTTTGTTTTATGTGGAAGCCGAAGGAGGCCTCGAATGAGAAGCTTATCGAAAAGGTCTTATGGGGGATTGCTCATCATCCTGGCGGTTGTCCTTGTGATGGCCGCGGTTGGCCTGGCGTCTGCCGCTGAGCCGGTCAACGTGATTGTCAACGGTGATTTTGAACTGCCGTGGGAAGACAATTCCGGCGTCGCGCCTCACTGGTCGCCGTACACCAACGGCCACGCCCACGTGGGCTGGTACGAGGAGACCTGGCCGGAGGCTGTCCACAGCGGCGAACGCGCCCAGTTGATGGAAATTTTCGAGGTTGACCCGGGCCAGCAGAGCCGCGTCATCGCCATTTACCAGACGGTGGACGTGGCCCCCAACTCAACCTACGACCTGAAGTTCTACGCCATTATGCGCTCAATGGTCCAGCCGGGCGACCGCAACAAAGGCGAATTTGAAATGCACTGGGGGGTGGATTATTCCGGCCAGGGAGATTACGAAAATGTACAAACCTGGCATCTGATTCCTCTGGAGGAACAGAACCGGTTAGGCTCTACCGGCGAATATCCCGACGATAAACCGCTGTTCTACGAGGAAGTCACCGGAACCATCGATACCGGAAACAGCAGTCGGATAACACTGTTTATCCGGGGGCTGAAGAAGTTCGCCACACCGCCGGAAGTCAACTTTGACGTTGACGATGTCACCCTGGTCGGCCCGCCGCCGGGAAGCTCCGGTGATATGGTAGAAGCCGCTATGCCGGACACCGGCGCGGTCTTTCTGGGACGGGTCTCCACCGGTACAGCCGTGATGGGGGGGATTGTGCTGGTCGTGATTGGTCTGGCCGCGGCTTCGGCAGTGGTGCGGTTGCGGGCCAGATGAAATCCATTGTCAACTGAACCTTACAGCAGACAGGTTTTGGCCCGCGAGAAGGCCTGCAGTAGAGAACGTTTGTTCGATACTGCAGGCCTTTTTTCTGGGCGCTCTCTTTGCCTGTGGCTCAAAATATAGTATACTAAAAATGTCCCCCTACTAAGGGTGGCGTTTTTGCCCCGCCATTGTCACTATCAGTCAAATACCTGCAGAAGGGAGTCCATCGACCATGCGCGTCTCCTGTCTTCAAGAAAACCTGGCAAAAGGGTTGAGTATCGTTGGCCGAGCCGTTGCCGGTCGGAGCACATTGCCCGTCCTGTCCAACGTCCTGTTAGCCACCGAGGGTGAGCGGCTGAAGCTGTCGGCGACCAACCTGGAAATTGGCATCAACTGCTGGATTGGCGCCAAAGTGGAAGAAGAGGGCGCCATCACTGTGCCGGCTCGCTTGCTGGGGGAATTTGTCAATTCGCTTCCTCCGGAACGTATTGACATGCATCTGGACCAGGAGACCCAGACCCTGAACTTGAAGTGCGCACACTTCGAATCGAACATCAAGGGGATTGATGCTCAGGAATTCCCGGTTGTTCCGACCGCCGCTGACGGAGACGTGTCGGTCAAGATTGACCCCGCTACTCTGCGGTCGATGATTGAACAGGTGGTTTTTGCCTCGGCCACCGATGAAAGCCGGCCCATCCTTACCGGCGTACTGGTGCAGTTTACCGAAGACTCACTGACGATGGCCGCGGCAGACGGCTTCCGGCTGTCTGTGCGCAAAATGCCGTTCGACTCGTATGTCGGTGCGCCGGCGGAGGTCATCATCCCGGCTCGCGCCCTGGCGGAGCTGGCCCGCATTTCCGGCGACCAGGAACAGCCGGTGGAGGTCACCATTACCGAGGCCCGTAAGCAGATTCTGTTCCACCTGGAAAACATCGACCTGGTTTCCCAACTCATCGAAGGGAAGTTTCCCGATTACAACCAGATTATCCCCAAGTCGTATGCTACCCGCAGTATTTTGGAAACGGCCAATTTCCTCAAGGCGACCCGCGTTTCCCAGCTTTTCGCCAGAGAATCGGCCAATATCATCAAGCTGGATATCGTCCCCTCTGGCGATGAGCTGATGAACGGACGCATCACCCTGATGGCGACCAGTGCCGAACTCGGCGATAACGTGGCCGACCTGGACGCGGCCATCGAAGGCGACAAGATGGAGATAGCCTTTAATGCCAAATTCCTGATTGATGTCCTGTCGGTGATTGACACACCGCAGGTGGTGCTGGAAACAACCTCCCCCTCCAGTCCGGGCGTTATCCGTCCCCTGGGGGATGAAAATTTTGTCCACGTAATTATGCCGATGCACATTTCCCGCTAGATGTTCTGGATGAGTCAGGCTGGTGATGGAAAGGCCATCACCAGCCTGTTTTTTTTCAGCCAGGTAACTGTTCAGCCCTCCACGAATTTTTCACGAATACACGAATAGCCGGCGGCAGTCCATCCTCCCGGCAGGGACAGGCTGTAAATTCGCCCCTATTTGGGCCGGCCGACATAGTTGGCCCGGCTGGGTTGAACACCGCAAGGACGCTAATTTGCCCTCCGGTTCTCTTTTTTACACACCCTCTGTGTATTGTTGTGCCCCGGCTTTCGGGGTGAATACAATCGTTTTGCTTACCGGTATCGCCCGTGGTGTTAGTTATTCGTGAATTCGTGTTTTATTCGTGGACGGCTGAGATACTCAGCCAGAATATCTTTGAAACCTTAAAACCTGACCAACCGGTATTTTACAGTCTTGACAGCACAATATAAGTGTGATATATTTGTGATATATCGAAAGTGACTGGCAACCAACATTGTTTCCTGGGGGGGACGGCAGAAACAGCCGATAGCGGCTGAATCTGTCCATTTTGTGCTTGACGAGGCTTGCAATGCGGCAGGCTTATCCAGGGGCAATTTTCAGTTCAGGGACACTGTTCCATAGCATATTGTTTTGGCATCCATAACCGTCATCGGAGCATCTACTGCGCCGCGTGGCGGTTTTTTGTTTGCTGTACCTTACAAACATAGGCAAAGATGCTCACTTTGAGCGGGGTACTCCGTACGTACCTCAGATGAAGTCCGGTGACCGGCTGACTTCACAGCCGGGAGTCCGGCGCTGTCCCGCAACTGTGAGGAGGTGTGTCTACCCCTCCAAGCCAGACCATCTATCTTTGCTGTGGTTTCAGCTTTACTCTTCCGAGGAGAAGAGCGGCTCTGTGGTTTTTGGAGCGGCTCTTTTTCTTTTTCAGCGGTTATTTTCTTCCCAGCAGGTCTTCACTCTTCCTCCTCGACAATTCCATATCCACCGGTACAGCGTCGTATCGCACTTTTCCCAGCGGGAAGAGAAACACTGTTTTTGATGGAAAGGAGGTGGGCAGCAGAACGGGCAACCAACAAATATAATTTCACGGGTAAGCAGGTCAACACTGTTATTTGACAATCAGAAGACTTATCAGGAGGAAGAACGGTGAACACCAAACGTATCATTTTACTGGCAGTGCTAACCCTGTTTGTGACCGCCGTAGTAATAGGGTGTGGAGGACAGCAACAGCCGGCCGCGGAACAGCCAGCGGCGGAACAGCCGGCCGCGGAACAACCGGCGGCAGAACAACCCGCCGCGGAACAACCGGCGGCGGAACAACCTGCACCCGCCGGTGAAAAGGTCTTCAAGCTGGGGGTGATGGGGCCGTTTACAGGGCCGAGCGCCCGGACCGGGGAAGAGTTCAAGGGTGCGGCGGAGATGGCTCTGGAGCGCATCAACTACCAGGTCGGGGATTACAAGATAGAGCCGGTGTGGATAGATTCCCAGTCGGACCCGGAGAAGGCGGCACGGGCGTATGAGGAAGCGATAGTGCAGGGGGGTATTCAGGCCGGGGTGCTGAACTGGCACAGTTCGGTGGCGGTGGCGGTCATGGAGGTCACGGCGAAGCACAAAGTGCCGCACTTTTTCGGGATGGGGGCGACGGAGGTTGTGAATGAGAGGTTCAACTCGGACCGGGATAAGTACGGCTACTGGACATCGAAGGGCTGGCCGACACCGGTCAAGCTGACGCAGAACTATGTGACGGCGCTGGAAGATGCGATAGCGGCCGGGGTGTGG
>RFJV01000396.1 GCA_003694775.1 Chloroflexota bacterium
GGCGAAGCTGTTCGAATTTGTTGGCGACGCTCTGGCCGTAGGTGATGCGCTCCAACTGCCCCACGTACACGTAGGTAATACCAAGCTGGTCCATCAGGGCCAGGGTAAAGTTGGGGTCGGGGAGGGTCCAGAACTGGTTGACCAGCCCGTCCCGCTCGCCAATCTGCCAGCCGTACCGCTGTTCGTTCTGATGAAGCCCTCCCAGCACCGACGGCAGACCGGTATAGGCGGCCACCCGCATCCCGCCCTCGCGGTAGTAGCCCACTTTGGCCTCGGCGATGACCGGCGTGCCGGTAACATTCTCCTGAAGCCAGCGGATAGCCTCGTAATCGTAGCGCAGGTCGATGGGCTGGCCGGCAGGCCATTCAAAGCGGCCCACGGTCATATAGGCCAGGCCGTCCAGCGTACCGATGGGCGGGCGGTTGGTGTCGCCGGGGAAGCGGTCGTCCACGCGGGTGCGGGTCCCCAGGATAGGATAGACCAGCACCGAGACCAGCAGAACCACCACCGCGCCCCGCCACAGCACCTGCACTCCGACCGGCCAGCGCCAGGCCCATTCCCACAACTGCACCAGGGCCACCCCCGCGGCCAGGCCAAACATCACCCATACCTGAATGTAGAATTTGAACAGGGTGTTCATCCGGTAGTAATCGCCGCCGCCCAGAAAATCGCGCAGGAAAAAGAACTCCACGCCCAGCAGAACCAGGAAGCCGGTAAAGACCAGCAGGCCCAGGAAAGCAGAGTCTGCCGGCGCGTCCTGTCGAAGCAGAACCGGCAGAGACAGGCCCACCAGAAGCAGGAGGTAGGCCGGAACCCAATACCCCAGCAGGGCCAGCAGAATCACGGCGACCAGCCATCCCAACCCGGCCCAGACCAGGACCGGCGGGTCAGCCGGTCGAGAGGGGGCCAGGCCGCGGTAAAGCTCCACCAGATGGGGCAGAACATTCCAGCGCCGAATGCCCAGACTGACCAGCCGCAAGGCCGGCTGGCGGGTGGCCGGGTAGGCCAGCGAGACCCCCACCCAGGTGACCAGAATCAGCACAAAAAAGCCCCAGATTTTCAGGTGCTGGAGCCAGTCGGTTTTGTCGCGCACCAGCCCCAGCCCCACATCGATGGCCTGGTAGTGGGCAAAGAAGGGCGCGTACATCAGCCAGGCGGTCGCCAGCAGACCAGCGCCCACCACCACCCCCTGCACGGCCAGCCAGACCAGCGCAGCCGCGTCGGGGGGGGACTCCAGGCGGCGGTAGCGGGTCAGCAGAACCGCGGCCACGGCAAAGCCGAGGTAGGTGGGCAGGTCCCAGGTGTTGATGATGGCAATGGCCCCCAGCACAAACGGCAATGCACCAATTTTCAATGAGTCAATGAGCCAATGGGCCAATGGGCCAATGTTCAATGAGCCAACGGGCCGATGGGCCAATGAGTCAATCGAAAATTGATACAGCAGACTCAAAAAGAGGACGGTAAACGGCAGGCCAATCATATGGGGGTGCAGGTCGGCGAAGAGGAAGCTGAAGTACGGAAATTCATTGATGGTTTGCGGGATGACGCGCGTGGGGTCCCAATAGTTGTAGGTGGGCAGGGGTGTGCCCCGAACCGCCTCCACCAGCCCGCCGACAGCCCGGACCAGGGTTTGCAGGCCCGGAACCGCCGAAGTGAACTCGCCGGGGTAGAGGCGGCCCAGTTCACGCAGTAGTTGGGCCATCCCCTCCAGATTGCCGATGAACACCACAAACAGCACCGCCAGCAGGCCCGATACCTGGGCCATTGCCGAAAGGGGCCGTGTTGGCGGCGCGGCATTTCCTCGCCGGCAGAGCCGGCGGAAGGGAATGCCTGCCGCGGCCAGCCCCACCGCCAGCGAGAACACGTTCACCGCGGTCAGCCCGGCGATGGTGGGAACCGCCAGGTTGAAGGCTACGGTCGGCTGGATGCCGGTCAGCTTGACCAGCACGCCCACCAAAAACAGGCCGTAGTAGTAATAGTTAATAATGCCTCCGGCAAAGAAGGGGTCGTACGGCGGCATCCGGGCGCTTTTGACCACGGCGTGCAGAAAGCCAATCTCCAGCATCTTTTCGCCGCCCAGCCAGGGATGCCACAGGTCCGGGTTGAGAATACGCAGGTACACAAAGAACAGAAACACCAGCCCAAACACGGCCTCGCTGACCAGAATGACCCGCCGCCGCGTCTGCCAGAACCGGGCCAGGGCCGTTCTTTGCCGCCAGGCGGCCCAGCCGCCGAACAGCACCAGCAACCCCAGCCCGACCAGCACCGTACTGAGCCGGTTCTCCAGCCCGCCCAGACTGCTGTTCAGCCAGACAAAATAGCCCACCAACAGCCAGCCCAGACTGCGGCTGAGGCCGTATCCCCGGTCCGGCAGACGGCTGAACAGGGCAAAGGTGAGGGGCCAGGCCGCCAGCCCCAGCACCGTCACGGCCAGCCACCAGACCAGAATCGCCAGCCCGGTAGACTGGCCGGCGGCCCGGTTCCAGCGGAAGTCATCGACCACGGGAAGCTGGTCCACCGGGGTATCCAGCAGGAGCGACTTGCCGGATTCCCGGCTTTCCGGCGAGGAGGCCGGCGGCGGCGTCTGCGACCGGCCAAACAGGCGCATCAGCAGAGTAGGCCGTCCGGTATAGCCGTGCACGGCCCCCTCCCAACTGCCGCCCAGCAGGGCGTCCCATTCGGCCTGGGAAAGCTGGCGAGTCTTTTGGAACAGTATCGGTTTGGGGTGGTCGTACACGGTAAAACTTTCGTCTGCCTCCTGGTCCGGGAAGGTCCAGGGGCCAAGCCGGGGGGGAGTTTCCACGCTGTAAACCGGCTCAAAGCCCAGGTCGCCGGAGAAGAGAAGCTGGTAGTAGCGGGTGGTCATGGGATACCGTTCCGGCAGGCGGGGGATGGTGCGCCACAGCCGGTTGGTTGCCAGAATCACGTAATCGCAGTGGGTCAGGGTATCGCGCAGAAGCTGGTACTTCTGGGGCGTGTCATCATCGTACAGCGGCAACTGCGGCTGAACATAGCGGTGGGCCTCCGGATTGGCCCGCGGCTCCGGCAAACTGACCGGCAGGCGGTCGTCCCAATGCTCCCAGGCCAGGCAGGCCCCGTCGGGGACGTGGGCATAAATCCAGCGGGAAAAGGTAATCCAGGGGTGCTCGGTTCCGTACACGCCGTTGACAAACGCCAGCGCCCACACCGTACTGCCGACCAGCACCCCCGCGGCCAGTCCACCGGCCAGCAGACGGGGCAAACGGGCCAGCCGTCCGGTCAGGTTGACCTGCCACAGCGCGGCCAGCAGGCCCGCGCCAAAGAGGGTCAGCAAAGGAACCACCGGAACCATATAGCGCATAAATTTGGCCAGAAACAGGCCGGTGGGGCCAAAGTAGAGCACAATCCAGCCCAGGGCCAGCCATTCGCCGGGACGGGCGCGGCCCAGCACCGCCTTACCGGCCACCCACAGCAGGCCGGAAAATCCCAGCAAGCCCAGCGGCCAGCCCATTCCCCAGCGAATCTGCTGTTCGATGAAGTACCAATAGGCCGGCGTGTTGCGGTACTGCCGGGTAAAGGGAAAATCGGCGATGCCGCGCACCATATTGCCCTGCTCAACCAGAACGGCCTGCTTGAAGTTGGCAAAGTCCAGCAACACAAACGGCGATGTGACGGCAAACACGGCAAAAGCCACGGCCAGCGCGGCCACGGCCAGACCGGCCATCCGGTTGAGCATCGCCCCCCGCTCCGGCGGGTCGGCCTGCTGAACTGCCAGCCAGACCGCGGCCACCGGCGCAAAGGCCACCGGCAGGGCGCTGAACTTGGAGGCCACTGCCAACCCCACCCCGATACCGCAGACAACCGCGCTGGAAAATGTCCGCCGGCTGACCATCAGCAGGGCGGCATAGAGGGCCAGCAGGGTAAAGGTGGTGGAAACCGGGTCCACGGCAAAAAAGTGGGCCAGCTGGACCTGCAGAACCGTCACCGCGGCCAGTGCCGCGGCCAGCAGACCGGCCCAGGGGCCGTATATGCGGCGTCCCAGCAGGAACAGGAGGTACACGGTTCCCACATCGGCCAGGGCCATCAGCGCCCGGCCTGTCAGGGCATAGCCGTGGGCCGTTTCCACCGTGGACAGGAATTGGATAAGCCGGGGTACGTCCAGCGGCAACGCCTGCACCAGGGGCAACAGTTGGTGCAGAAAATGGGCCACCAGCACCAGCGTGTAGAGGGGAAAATGGCCGTAGGTGTAGCTTCGGCGGGTCTGGCTGGCAGTATCCCAGAACGGATTAAGCGGCGACCGCCGGGGGTCGAGCAGGTCATCGGGGTTGTCGGGCCAGCGGATGGTGGGCGCATAAAAGGCCACCGTCGACCGCTCGTCGGGATGGGCAAAGATACCCCCGTCCCAGTTGAGGTTATAAAATCGAAGGGCGGCGGCAAACAGCAGAACGATGACCAGCAGGATGAATTGGGCAGTCGGTTGGCCGGGTAGCTTCGGGCGACGCATAACGCTAATTGTAATCCGGGGGCAAAGGTTGGGCAAGTTATGGCGAGGTAGCAAGGTAGCAGAGTAGCAGAGTAGCAGAGTAGCAGGCCGTCCGCGAATGTTTCACGAACCCCCTACCGGGGACAGGTACACGAATTTACGAATTTACGAATTTACGAATGGACAGCGCGGCAGAGGCTTCAGGCAAGGACATAACCCTCACCTCTCCCCCGGCTCGCGATGCTCGCCACCCCCTCCCCTCTCCCGCTCGGCGGGAGAGGGGAGGGGGAAACCCGCCGGAGGCGGGTGAGGGTGGGGTGAGGGCTGTTCCAAACCGCTCTTCTCAGAAGAGGCGAAAATTTGCCCAAATACCCCAACAATGCTACAATAGGACCTGGCAATGGGGAGTCGTCTAATGGCAGGACAGCAGACTCTGGATCTGTGTGTCGGGGTTCGAATCCCTGCTCCCCAGTAAAAGCAATTTATCCGGTAGGGCATCGCTGTTTGGCATGCCCTACTTTTTTTGGCAAAATACCTATGGCCGGCCAGCAAACCAAAAATCTCTTCTGGCTGGGAGTCATCCTTCTGCTGAGCATCGCGGTGCTGTGCATTGTGGCGGTAATGGTATTTTTTCTGTGGAATACCGCCCCTGCCGGCACACCGGAAACGACTCCATCTTCTCCCCCAGCGGTTGAATGGGCCACGGCCACCCCGTCGTCCGGTTCGCCAGAGGGCGGGCCACCCAGCCGCCAGTTTATCGCCCAGGAACCCATCCAGGGGTACGCCGACTGCACCCGCTTTGGCGTACGCGGTCTGGTGCAGACGGCCAACGGCCAGCCGGCCGCCGGCGTGGAGGTGATGGTCTCTGCCCGGCAAACGGGGGAGCAGGTCGGGCAGAGCAGAACCGGCCCCGACGGGCGGTACGATATCGAACTGGAAGGCCAACCCAGAGACCACGATTTGCTGGTCCAGCTTTTTGTAGACCATCGTCCGGCCTCTGAACCGGTGCTGGCAAAAATCTTCGTCGACTGTCAGAACGGATTTCAGATTTACCAAATCAACTGGAAGGAAACCGTGCCGGGCAAATAGCCCAACCCTGCCGCATTTGCCCCCTATCACCAACCAGGACAAACGCCAATGCAGACAGAAATCTTTACCGATAATTCTGTGTTTGACGCCCTGCAGTCAGAATGGGACGACCTGCTGGAGCGGTCGGTCAATGCGCCGTTTTTTATGCGCTACCGCTACCAGCGTACCTGGTGGCAGTACCTGGGCCACGGCGACCTGCAGGTCATTGCCATCCGCACCGATGAGGGCCGGCTGGTGGGGCTGGCCCCGCTTTGGGGGTCAACCGATGACCGCGGGGAACGCCGGCTCAGCTTTGTTGGCTGTGTGGATATTTCCGATTATCTCGACCTGCTGGTCGACCGGGACTACATTGAGGCGGTGCACCAAACCCTGCTCGACACGCTGACCGCAGACCGCGGCCCGGCCTGGGACCGGCTGTACCTGTGCAGTCTGCCGCACCACTCGCTGACCCATACCCGCCTGGCCGACCTGGCCCGCGCCCGCGGCCTGGCGGTCGAGATTCGCCAGCAGGATGTTTGCCCGGTCATCACCCTGCCGGCCACCTGGGACGACTACCTGGCCGCCCTGAACAAAAAACAGCGGCACGAAATCCGGCGCAAACTGCGGAAAATTCAAAATGAAGCCGAGATGCGCTGGTACGCGGTGGAGTCGCCGGAAGAAATGCCGGCCGCGATGGAGGTGTTTATCGACCTGCACCAGCGGTCGACCAGAGATAAAGAAGGCTTCTGGACCGACGAGCTGGTGCGGTTTTTCAAGGCCGTGGCGGTAGAAATTGCCGCCGCCGGCTGGCTGAAGCTGTACTTCATCGAGCTGGACGGCCACCAGGCCGCGGCCATGCTCTGCTTTGACTACAACAACGAATTTCTGCTGTACAACTCCGGCTACGACCCCGACCGTTTTGCCAGCCTGAGTCCGGGCAACGTACTGACCGCGCTGACCATTCAGGATGCCATCCGGTTGGGCCGTCGCCGCTACGATTTTTTGCGCGGGGATGAAGAATACAAGTTCCGGTTTGGTGCCCAGCCGGAGCCGGTGTTCGACCTGACCATTGCCCGCGGCTAACCCCAACGGAAGCACAGGATGATTCAACGACTGGCAATGCTGAGCGTCCATACCTGCCCCCTGGCGATGCTGGGCGGCAAGGAAACCGGCGGCATGAACGTATACGTCCGCGACCTGGGCCGGGAACTGAGCCGGCGGGGTATTGCGATAGACGTTTACACCCGTTCCCAAAATCCGGCGATTGCCCGCATCACCTCCCTGGCCGACCGGGCGCGGGTCATCCACGTCAAGGCCGGGCCGGAGCGTCCGTACAGCAAGACCAGGGTATACAACCACCTGGACGAATTTGTCGAGGGGGTGCTGGAGCAGGTCAGGCACGACGGCATCCGCTACGACCTGATTTACAGCCACTACTGGCTGTCCGGTCTGGTGGCAGAAGCCCTGCGCCAGCGGTGGGGCATTCCCTTTGTGCAGATGTTCCACACCCTGGCGGAGATGAAAAACCGGGTGGCCCGGACACCCCAGGAGCGGGAGCCGGAACTGCGCCGGGAAAAAGAAGCCTACATCATGCGCAGTGCCGACCGGCTGGTTGCGGCCACGGTCAACGAACAGCAGGATATGGTTGAGGCTTACGGGGCAGACCCGCGGAAAATTGCCGTGATTCCTCCCGGCGTAGACCTGAACCGCTTCAAACCGCTGGACCGGGCCGAGGCCCGGCAGTTCCTGGGCCTGCCGCCGGACCACCGGATGATTTTGTTTGTTGGCCGCATCCAACCTCTCAAAGGGATTGATATCCTCATCCGTGCCCTGGCTGTTGCCAAACAGCGCGAACCCAAACTGCTGGGCGATGTCTGTCTGTGTCTCATCGGCGGGGACCCCAACCCGGACTCCGAAGTGGAGCAGGCAGAACTGGAACGCATCCAGAAGCTGGAAGCCGAGCTTGACCTGGGCGATTTGGTAACCCGGCTGGGAGCCAAAGACCAGGATACGCTGGTCTATTACTATTCGGCGGCAGAAATGGTGGTTATGCCATCGTTGTATGAATCGTTCGGTATGGTGGCCCTGGAAGCGATGGCTTGCGGCACGCCGGTCATCGCCTCCGACGTGGGGGGGCTGTCGCTGAACATTGAGGATGGGTACAACGGCTATCTGGTTCCGGGGCAGAACCCGCAGGCGCTGGCCGAAAAAATCATCCTGCTGTTGCGCTACCCCATTCTGCGGGAGCAGTTGGCGGAGCAGGCCAGAACATGGGTGACCCGCTTTAGCTGGCCCAACATCGCCGACGAACTGCTGGAGCTTTTCCACCAGCTAACCGGCCAGCCACTTCCTCCGAACGAGCGCTAATCTTCAAAATCCGCGCGGGGCGGCACTGCGGACGCCTCGGAGACGGGCAGGGAGCGGTCCATCCGGGCCAGGGCCTCCAGGTTGGCCGCTGGCGTGGCCGGGGGAATGACGCAGGGCGGAGCCAGAATCAGGCGGCGTCCGCCGGTGGCCCGGATGGCATTTGCGGCCTGGGCCACTACCTCTTCCGGGGTTCCATGTTCCAGCAAGCGCCGGTCCAGGCCGGTCATCAGCGTTTTGTCGGTGCGGGTGAGGGCCTCTTCCAGCGTTGGGCCGGTTTCGTGGCTGTGCCAGCTAACCGCGTGGGCCGGGTAGTGGTTGACGGTATCAAAATAGATGTTCCGCCCGTGCAGGTGGACAATCAAGGGGACGGGCTGGTTTTTGACCCGTTCCAGGGCAATCAGGTCGTAGCGCACCACAAAATCCATGCACATTTTTTCCGACAGCAGGTCGGCGCGGGAGAACTGGGTAGCAAAGAAAATGCCGTGGGCCCCGGCCTCGATGACGGCAGAGGCAAAGCGAGAGGTGGTTTCGGCGATGGTGGCCAGGCCAATCTGCACGTCGGTGGGGTGGGTTTGCAGGTGCTCCAGCAGAACATCACCGGCCAGCTTGTAGGCAATGGTCATCGGGCTGAAGATGGTCATCAGCACCGGCGCGTCGTCGCGGTTGAGCTGGGCAGACAGCAGGCGCACCGCTTCCAGTATGTCGCCATACGTGCCCTCGGTGGGGCTGAGCGTATTGAGATGCCGCCAGTCTTCCGGTTCCCGGATGACCGGTTTTTTCAGCCGGGGCGGTTCGTCGTCATCTTTAGACAGGGCAATCTGGGCGCCCCAATCCTCGATGGGGTACAGGCCGCTGGGGGTCAGCTTTATCAGGTCGAAATCGTATTTGCGGTAAAATGCCAGCGTGGCGGAAACCAGCCCGGTGGGAGTCTGGTCCTGCTTGTGAAAGTGCCGCCACAGGCTCAAGGGCGTCTTGTCGACCGGCTTGCCTTCCAGCGCGGCATATACTCGCTCGCATTTATCCATTGCATCACCTTCCCTGGGCGTTTGCGCCCCAACACGTCCCCTTTCTCTGTCACGGGTGTGTGCACCCGGTTCCCGACAGTGGTTAATGATAGCACAAAGTCCGAATCATTGAAAATAGAGGATAAAGAGGCCAACAAAAACGGGAGACGGCCCGTCGACCGTCTCCCGAATTACAGTGGCGGTGTCACCTGCTCAGCAGAAGCCTTATCGGTTTAAATGTCGTAGTACAGGGTGAACTCGTGCGGATGAGGCCGAATGCTCACCGGGTCAATCTCGTTTTCACGCTTGTAGCTGATATAGGCTTCCAGCAGGTCCTCGGTAAAGACATCGCCCTGCAGGAGGAAGTCGTGGTCGGCTTCCAGGGCATCCAGAACGGCGCTCAGAGAGCCGGGAATCTGGGCCACCTGAGCGGCTTCCTCCGGCGGCAGGTCGTACAGGTCCTTGTCAATGGGTTCACCGGGGTCAATCTGGTTCTGGATACCGTCCAGGCCGGCCATGAGCATGGCGGCGAAGGCCAGGTACGGGGTACAGCTGGGGTCCGGAGCGCGGAACTCAACCCGCTTGGCCTTGGGACTGCCGGAGTACATGGGGATGCGGCAGATGGCGGAGCGGTTGCGCTGGGAATAGACCAGGTTGATAGGCGCTTCGTAGCCGGGGACCAGCCGCTTGTAGGAGTTGGTGGTGGGGGCGGCAAAGGCCAGGATGGCCGGGGCGTGCTTCAGCAGACCGCCGATGTAGTAGCGGGCCACGTCGGAAAGCTGGGCATAGCCGGCCTCATCGTACATCACCGTGTTGCCGTTTTTCCACAGGCTCTGGTGGGTGTGCATACCGCTTCCGTTATCCTCAAAAAGCGGCTTGGGCATGAAGGTAGCGGCCATGTTGTACCGGCGGGCCACATTCTTCACCACGTACTTGTACATCATCAGGCTGTCGGCCATTTTGGTCAGGGTGTCGAACTTCAGGTCGATTTCACACTGACCGGCTGTGCCGACCTCGTGGTGGTGCACTTCCACGTTCAGGCCAATAGATTCCATCGCCA
>RFJV01000053.1 GCA_003694775.1 Chloroflexota bacterium
GTAGGCGGGGCATCCCAATGCCCGCCGAGGCGATGACTGACTCGCCCGGCATAGGGATGCCGGGGCTACGGATGCCGGGGCTACGGATGCCGGGGCTACGGATGCCGGGGCTACCATCTCCCTGGCGGGGACAGGTCGTGTATTCGTGAAAAATTCGTGGATTGCTCCACTTACCAAAAAAATGAAACGCACCCGTAGGGATGGAGCTAAGTTTTCTGCCAAATCCGGTATGCCGGGTTGAACCACCAGCCGGGGGCGTTGACCGTCAGGGGGCGGCGCGGCCAGCCGCGGCGGACCCGGTCCAGGGTGTCTTCCCAGGGACGCAGGCCGCTCAGCGCGTCCGGGGCCTCGACACTGCAGGCTCCCACGGCTGTGGCGGCAGTGACCGCTTCTTCCGGCGGCAGGCCGCGCAGAAAGGCGGTCAAAAATCCGGCAATGGTGGCATCTCCAGCGCCGGTGGCTCCAGCCACGCGGACTTGAAAGCAGGCGGCCCACAGTTCGCGCCCGGCCCAGGCGGCCAGGTCTGCCGGACCGGCCCGCCCCAGCGATGCCAGGGCATCCTGTCCGGCAGTGCAGAGGTAAAATCCGCGGTCGCCCAGCTTCAGCCCGGCAATTTTGACCCCCAATTCCAGCAGTTCACGGCCCAGACTGGTCAGCAGGCCGGGGGTCACGAGGGGGAGAATGCCGCCAGAGCCGGCCTGAGCGACCATCCGGCGGTAGTCGTTGGGTCGGAGCATAAACAGAATTTCTTCGATGCTGGGCAGGAAGATGTCCACAAACGGCAGAACGCGGCGCAGAATGGCCGGCCAGTCTGCCTGGCCGGATGGGGATGATGGGTCCGGCAGGGACATATCCAGCGAGGTGGTAATGCCGGTGGCTTTGGCCTGCCGGAACACGGCAACCAACTGGTCGCCGTTGCGGCGGTACATCTGCCGCATCAGGGGCGGGTAGCCAAAATGGAACAGCCGTGCCCGCTCCAGCAGGTCGTACCGGATGTCTGCGGCGGTGAAGGTGTCGTTTGCGCCCGGACAGTGGAGAAAGAGGCGGTCGATGCCGGGCGGGCTGATGACCAGGGTGTACGAGGTGCTGGCCTGCGGGTCTACCGCCATTCCGTCCCGGAGGCGGGGGTCGTAGGCGTCGATAATCCGGCGGACGACCTGCCCAAAGGCATCGTCGCCGATTTTGCCCATCAGCCGGACCGGCACGCCCAGGATATGGAGGGCCAGCCCGGTATTGGAGACCGCGCCGCCGGTAGAGCAGGTGGCCGGGCCGATTTCACGAAGCTGTCCCGGCTGGAACAGCGTGGGGAACCGGTCGGGTGAAACGGCGCTCAAATCCGGGATGATGTCCAGGCAAAGATGCCCGGCGATTACGGCATCGAATTGGGCTGTCATGGCCGCGGCCTCCTTTACCGTCTATTTTACCCTTGCACTGCGCCGGGGGTCAAGCCGGTGCAGGCACGAATCTTGCCCTACCCCTTCACCGGAACTATCACCCCACCCTTGACCTGGTGGCCGTGGGTAATGGCGATAAACGCGTGCGGGTCAACCCGGTGTACGGCCTGTTGAACGGCCTTTACATCTGGGCGGGAGAGGGTGCAGAACAGAACGGTATGGGATTTCCGGGTAAACATCCCTTCGCCCGTCCAGGCCGTGACCCCCAAACCGAGCTGTTTCAACAGTGTTGCCGCCACGGCTTCGGCCTGGTCGGTGACAATGAAGACCGTCCGCACCACGCTTGGCCCTTCCAGGACGTAGTCGGTGGCCAGCCCCCAGATGAACAGGGCAATGAGAGAATACAGGGCCCGGTCCCAGCCAAAGGTCATCCCCAGGGCCAGGATTACGCCGCCATCGGTCAGAAGGTACACCTGGCTGACCGGAATGCCGGTTTTCAGCTGGATGACCCGCCCCAGCACACCGGTCCCCGCCGACGTGCCCCGTGCCCGGAATATCAGTCCGCTCCCCAGCCCACCGACCACGGCGGTATAGAGGGTGTTCAACAGCAGGTCGTGGGTGATGCCCGCCGGAAGCCACTGCGCCAGGATGTCGACCCCCAGGTTGTACACCAGCACCACGTACAGGGTGCGGGTCAGAAAGCGAAACCGGCCCAGGTTGTTGAAGCCGAGCACCAGCATCGGAATGTTCAGCACCAGCATCGTTGTGCCCACAGGCCAGCCGGTAAACTGGTTGATAATCAAGGCGATGCCGGCCACACCGCCGGGAGCGATGTTTGCCGGAATCATAAAAATGTTCATATTCACGGCCAGAATCAGCGCCCCGGCAGTCAACAGCAGGTACTCCTTTGCCGTCGCTTTGAAATTGAGCTGGCCAGCCAGAGTCTGCAGATAGCGTTTCATTGTCTCATCTCCTGCAAAACAATCAGGAGCCTGCCGTTTGGCGCGGCCGGCTCAAGGCCGCCGTTTTGGCAGACTCCTGGATGATTTTACCGGCAGGACCGGCGGATTAGCGGGCTTCGCCGCGGCGAATGGCCATCAGCTTTTTGGCCGTCTCCACGGCGACCGCCGCATCGCGGCAGTAGGCATCAGCCTCGATGGCTTCGGCAAAGGCATCGTTCAGCGGGGCCCCGCCGACCAGCACAATCAGGTCGTCCCGTACGCCCTCTTCCTTGAGCCGCTCGATGACCGTTTTCATATACGGCATTGTGGTGGTCAGCAGGGCCGACATACCGATGATGTCCGGCTGGTGCTCCCGGATGGCGGCCATAAACGCGTCGGCGTCATTATTGACCCCCAGGTTGATGATTTCGAAGCCGGCGCCCTCCATCATCATCGCCACCAGATTCTTGCCGATGTCGTGGATGTCGCCCTTGACCGTCCCAATTACCATCTTGCCGACGGTCGGCGCGCCGGTTTCCACCAGCAGGGGCCGCAGAACTTCCATGCCGGCCTTCATAGCGTTGGCCGCCATCAGCACTTCCGGGACAAACAGGATACCATCGCGAAAATCCGCGCCCACAATGTCCATCCCGGCAACCAGCCCCCTGGTCAGCACCTCGTAGGGGGGGCGTCCCCGGCTGAGAGCCTCCTGCACCCCTTCGACCACCTCCTCCTGGTAGCCGTCGTACAGGTCATCCCCTATTTGTTCGTACAGTTCTTCCAGGCTTAAGGCTGACAGGTCAAATTCTTCTTCGGTCACGGCTGTTTCTCCAATTTTCAGGTTTGATATTGGGGCCTCTTCACCCCGTGTTTGCCCCAACCGATTTTGAAAAATCGGAATTTTATTTTACAATCTATTGGAATTTTTTACGAATTCCCGACTACGGATTGCCCGTTCCGCACCGCTTCCCAGGCCTCCCATATCGTCACGTCTCTGGACACGTCTCTGGATGTGTTATTACCGGTCTTCCCTGAAAGAAAGTTCAAAGCCGGGCCGCCGCCCATCCGGTACACCCACCGTACCGGAGTCCGGCTCGCCCCTCTTGCCGGTGGAAGCAATCCCTCAACCGCCGGCCAAACTGACCAAAATGGAGTTTCCTGTATGCTGCGTCCAGCAAAATCTGCATGGATTGCGTTTGCCGCTGTCCTGGCCTGGCTGATTCTGCAGGCCTCCGTCCCCCCGGCCTCTGCTGACCACGCTTTCCGGGTGCTGTTCATCAGTTCCTACCACCCTGCTTTTCCCAC
>RFJV01000397.1 GCA_003694775.1 Chloroflexota bacterium
AACTCTTTCCCCTGGCTGTGGGTGGTAATGGGCAGTGCATTGGTGCTCATTCTGGGCGGGGCTGTGTTTTTGTGGCAGGCCAATGATACCGACGCATCCTTTACTCCGGTCGTCGAGGGGGCACCCCGTCTGGCAGTAGACCGCACAGAAGTGGACGAAGGCGATGTCCCCCTCAACAAGATGATTCGCTCCAGCTTCACCCTGACCAACGTTGGCGACCAGCCCCTGCAAATTATGGGCGAGCCAGAGGTAGAACTGGTGGAGGGGTGCTGACCGCCCCGCGCCGTCGTCGGTTCGACGACACTCAGACCGGGACAGAAGACCTATCTAGCCCTGGACTACACTATGCATCCGGGGATGGAAGGACCGCACACTTTCCACGTTCACCTGCGGACCAACGACCCCCAGGAGCCGGAAAAACTGCTGGTAGTCAGGTCGAACTGGGTGCCCTGATTTGGAAATTCAGACCACGCCGATGATGTTCCCGCCGGAGGCACGCACAACTCCGGGTAGGCGAAGGCAGTGCCTTCGCCTACCCGGCCTGATAAATTTCGGATAGATTCTAAATTCCAGGAGGTTCAATGAAGCTTTCCAAACTTCTTCTTCTGACCATCATCGCCGTTTTACTGACCCCCCTTGCGGTGGCCTGCTCTGGCGCCTCGAGCAAGCCGCAGGTGGAGTTAAAACTGGCCCCGGCCTCTGCCCTGCCGGACTTTGTCCGTTCTGCGCCGCCGCAGGTGCAGGAGGCCTACCGCTTTGCCATTGCCAACCCGGACGTGCTCCGCAACTTTCCCTGCTACTGCGGTTGCGGAGCGGTAGGGCACAAAAACAACCTTGATTGCTACATCAAGGAAGTCCGCGCCGATGGCTCCATTGAGTTCGATAACCACGCCTTTGGCTGAAGCATCTGCGTTGACATCACGCGGGACGTGATGCGGCTCATGCAGGAAGGCAAATCCCAACAGGAAATCCGGGCTTACATCGACGCGGAATACAGTAAATACGGCCCGCCCACCGATACCGGTCCGGTTCAGGAAGGCTCTGCCGGAAGCTGTACCACCGAAACCGCCAGCACGTGCGGTGAAACCGCTTCCGGTCCGTCTGACCTGCCGGCAGTGGCCGGTCCCAACCCCACCGACAATTAACATCCCTGAAGACGGCGCCGGCGAGGGCGCAGAAATCTCTCTCCGCCGGTGCCGTCTCAGGGCAAGCGGAGCAGTTTGTTGACCCGAACCCGCCTGCTAACCCTGACCCCATTTGTCATCCTGGCTTTGCTGGTCTGGCTGGTTTCGGTACCGGTTTCCAACCGACCGGTCACCCACAACATTGTGATGACCGCCGACCAGTTTGCCTTTGACCCGCCGGTTCTGCGCGTCAACCAGGGCGATACGGTCCGGCTGACTCTCCAGGCCGCCGACGTGGTCCACGGCTTTTACCTGGACGGCTACGGGCTGAATACCCGCATCGAACCGGGTGTGTCCCGCCAGATTGAATTTACCGCCGACCGGGCCGGAAAATTCCGCTACCGCTGTTCGGTGAGCTGTGGAAGCCTGCACCCGTTTATGATTGGGGAGCTGGTTGTCAACCCGAATTTCCCTTTCTACCGGGCCGTTGGCATCACGCTCATCACGGTGATAGCGGTGCTGGTTTACCTGCGGAAGTTTCCCCCGGCCCCGGTGTGAACCACAAGGAGCGCAGTGAATGAACGCTCGCTTTGAACTGACCCGCTACGGCTGGCTAAAATCCCTGCTCCAGGCCCGCTGGTTCCAGCCGGTTCTGATGCTGGTAACCCTGTTCTTCTTTGTCCTGGCTATTCTGACCGGCTTTTTCGGCACGCCCGCGGGCAGTCACAATTTCGGCATCATTTTTGTCTGGATTGTGTGGTGGGCTGTGCTCATCATTGTCCTGGTGCCGTTTTTTGGCCGGCTCTGGTGCACTGCCTGCCCCATCCCCGCGCCCGGAGAATGGCTCCAGCGCCGCGGCATCATCCGCCGTACGCCGGGCCGTCTGCGCACCTTCCGCAAACGGTGGCCCCGCCGCCTGCGGAACATCTGGCTTCAGAATTTCGGCTTTCTGGG
>RFJV01000398.1 GCA_003694775.1 Chloroflexota bacterium
CCCCTTTGAGTGTTGGTGAGGTTTTTTGAGTGTCATCCTGCCCTCACCCTCCCCCCAACCTCCTCCCTCTCCCGCGTTGGTGCGGGAGAGGGAGGGGGTGCCCGCAGGGCGGGGGTGGGTGAGGGCCTGACCTCGACACCATCAACACTTTAGAGGGAGACTACCCAATTTTGGAAGTCACTGAAAATGGATATACTATCAACCAAAATCTACAGAAAACATAGTCAGACAACCGATGCCCACCATTATCATCGAAGGATACAAATTTCGTTTCTACTCATCGGATATCAATGAGCCACCCCACGTGCACGTCATCCGAGATAATCGGGTAGCCAAAATTTGGCTACCCGATTATCTCGGTTGAATACAATCACGGGTATAATCGTCCTACTCTGAACCGTATCTTGAAATTAACCCGGCAGAATCAGGAGAAATTATTGGAGGCCTGGAATGCTTACTTCAGTAAATAAAGCAATCAGTGAACTGGTATCTGCAACCGGCGTAAGGTTTGAGGGGAATACTTTATTTGTTTTACTGAGCGATGGGCGAGAAATTAGTTTGCCAATGGACCGGATTGAATGGTTGGAATGGTTAGCCAGGGCCACACCGGAACAGCGGGCGAACTGGTCGCTTGAGCCGGGTGGGTATGCCATTTATTGGGAAGACCTGGATGATGGGATAGAAGTCGGTCATATTTTGACGATGGAACCATTGGCCTGAGGTGAATCTCACTCCACCACCACATCCATCAAATACACAAAATCATCGGGACTGCCGTCACTGCGGGCCAGGCGCTGGCCCGAACTGCCCAGATACAGCCCGGCAATGAGGGCGTATCTGCCGGGCGGCAGGTCGTCCGGCAACTGCAGGCCGTACCCCTGAACTGCTTTCTGCCCCGGCAACAGCGGCGACTGCCGGAAATTCTGCAGGTCTACCAGCAGACGGTCGTTCTGGGCAACCGGCCCGCCGCCCGACCCGGTTTGCACCAGGTGCACAAAGCCGAGCACGCTGTCGTTGGGCAGACCCGCAGACGCGGCCCCTTCCACGGAGGGGGCCTGCCAGGTCAGGCGGACGCGCACCACCGCGCCAGGCGTAACCGCGGTATCCAGCACCGCCGCCTCCACCAGCGACAGCCCGCCGGAAAATCCGGCCTCCACCGGCAGAACGGCCGCGGCGGGTGACTGGCCGGGCAGAACGAACAGCGTCAGCCGGCCGCTGTGGTCAAACCAGCGACTGGCGACCGGAAATGCCTCCCGGTTCAGCCAGGCCGCGGTCGGGGTGGGCGGGTCCAGCGGCGACAGCCACCGCTCCAACAGCCATACCCGCCGCCCCCCGGACAGGACAGCCTGCCGGAGCCGCTCCCGTTCGTCCGGCTGGATGGCCCGCGGTTCGCTCTCAATCCAGGCGTAGGTGGGGACAGGCCGGTGCAGGTACGACATCAGCCGGGTGGTCACTTCCTGCACGTCGCCATACGGCGGCATTGGGACCAGCAGAAGGTCGCCTGGACGGCTCTGAGTGTTGAGCAGGTTCAGCACCGGCAGGTCGGCCTGAGACTGGTCATCCGCCAGCGCGGCACGGGCCGTGGCCCGCTGGGTCACAAACACAGCCCCGGCCACTACCACCAGCGACAGCAGAACCCCCAACGGCGAGGCCAGCCGGCGCGACCGCCGGACGGCCAGGGCCAGCCCCAACGCGGTCAGCCCGACCACCAGCAGAGAGGGCAGAAAAATGGCCCAATCCACGGTCAGGCCGTCCGGGCCGGGCCTCAGCCACAGAATGTCGACCAGCCCCTCCCGCAGAATACGCCAGTGTCCCAACAGCGGCATTGCCGACCAGTTGAAGACAAAGTTATCGTTACGGCCCAGGCGCAGGTAGTGCTCGTTGAAGTCTACGGCCACGCCCAGGATGTTGACAAACAGGCTGGCGGCAAACAGCCCCCACACCAGCAACCATTGAGCTTTCCGCACCGAATTTTGAACCGTCTCGGCGACAAAGAGCATCAGCAGGGGCAGGATGGGCATCAGGAAGCGCGGCCCCCAGCCCCACGTACCGCCCCAGGCAAACCAGGAGCCGTAAAACAGCCAGTAAAACAGGCACAGACCGGCAATCAGCAGGAAATAGGGGCGGGGAAGCCGCCGCCAGGCCGGACGCAGACCAAAAAAGAGCAGGGCCATCACTGGCGAGTAGATGAACAGCCCCCGTCCCGGACTGAACAGCAGACCGTAGCCGCCAATCCACGGCGGGATGAGAGAAAATTCCCGGCTGTAGCCGGTCTCGAAGGGACTGCCGAAGCGCACGTAGTTAAAATAAAGCAGGCCCAGCCCCACCATAGCGACCGGCGTCAGCGCCGCGGCCAGCACCGGCAGGCGGTTGCGGAAAGGCATTGCCGGTCGTTGGTCTCCCGCCATTCGTCGTTGGTCGTTGGTCGCCTGTCCCCGAAAGGGGGTTGGTCGCTTAACTCCCAGATACAGCCCCACCATCCCTGCGGCCACGGCCATTTCAAACCGCAACAGCAGGTTGACCGCCAGCGCCAGGCCGGTCAGGGCGGCCCAGCCCAGCCGCGCCCGCGGCGCGTCGACCGCATCAAAACGGCGCAGGCTCCAGACAGTCAGCAGGAACATCAAGGCGGTCAGCGGCGGCTCCCACAGCATCCGGGCATAAATCCAGGCAATCGTCCCCAGGCCGTACATCAGCGCGGCCACCAGCGCGGCGCGTCGAGAGAAGCCCAGCTCGACCAGCCAGACCAGGAGCAGGGCCGCGGTCAGGGCGGTGACTACCGCATTCAGCAGTAGGCTGACGTGCACCGCGTTGAGTCCGGGCAGGGTGTGCCCCAGCCAGACAAAGGGGGCCACGGCCAGGGCAAAACCGGGGGCCTTTTTGGTGTAGAGCTGGTTGTCCACACCCCAAAAGGCAGACTGTACTTCCTGCCAGTGGTTGGTCCAGATAAGCTGGTTCACATCCGGGCGACCGTACTGGGCCAGGTTGTGCCCGGCGGTGAAGACCATCAGCTCATCCACGACGTGGAACTTGCCGGAAAAGCTGAACAGGTACACCGAAAAGAGAAACAGCCCCAGCCACAAAGCCAGCCGGCCCGTTTGCCGTTTGTCACCTGTTTCCGAAAGGGGGTTCATCATTCGCCGCTCGCCGTTGGTCATTCGTCGTTGGTCGCCTGTCCCCGAAAGGGGGTTCGTCGTTCGTCGTTGGTCGTTGGTCATCATCCCCTACGGCAGAGTGACCCGCCCCAGCTCCACCGAATCGCCGCTGGGCTGGCCGTTTTCCAGCACGGGCAGGCGCTCCAGGGTTTCCCAGTAATACACGCCCACCCGAAGCTGGTACTCGCCGGGCGGCAGGTCGGGCGGAAGATTGAGGGGGTGGCGGTCGAGAAGCTGTTCGCCGGGGCGCCAGGTGGAGGTAGGGATGGGGGCCTCCCACCAGGGTGCGGCGTCGTGCTGGGCCACCAGCCGGCCCTCGGAATCGAGCAGGTGCACAAAGA
>RFJV01000399.1 GCA_003694775.1 Chloroflexota bacterium
CCATACACTCCTCTCCTTTTTTCAGGCCCGGCCTACAAAATTTCTCCCGACTTGGTCTTGACAAAATACCCCTGGCACGCCTCTTCAATCAACTGCGGGGTCATCCGCAGGGGTTCGCCGGCGTATTCGCAAATAACCTTGACCGTTTTGAGAATGTCGCGCGGGTGAACCGCCTGCAAAGGCTTGCCGGTTTTGCGGTACCACTCGTTCAGCAGGTAAAGGAACGATTCCCGGTCCACTTCCGGGAAGCCCAGAGCTTTGGCCTGATTGGCAAAAATCTGGTAGAACATCCGCTCATCCGGCCCCATGACGCCCACTTTAATCTGGATACGGCGGAGAAACGCGCCGTCCACCAGGTCGGCGGGGTCCAGGTTGGTGCTGAAGACCAGCAACTGCTTGAACGGTATCTCGAACGTTTGCCCCGTATTCAGCCGCAGAAAGTCGATTTCTGTTTCCAGGGGCACAATCCACCGGTTCAGCAGTTCCGAAGGAGAAATCTGCTGGCGGCCAAAGTCGTCAATCAGGAACATACCGCAGTTGGCCTTCATCTGGAGCGGGGCTTCGTAGTAGCGGGCCGTCTCGTCGAAGCGGAGGTCCAGGTGCTCCATCTTCAGCTCGCCACCAACCATCACCGTGGGGCGCTGGATTAAGGCCCAGCGGTTGTCGGCCTTGCCCCGGTCTTCGGTGGTATTGAGCTTGTGCACCAGCTGGTCGTAAATCTGAATGATGGCTCCCCCCACGGTTACGGCATACGGCATCCAGATGGGGTCGCCGCCGCTGAGCAGGCCGGCAATGGCCTCGGCGATGGTGGTTTTGCCGTTGCCCGGCGGGCCGTACAGAAACAGCGACGTACCGGCATTGATAGCCGGGCCAATCTTGCGGTCGAAGCCGGGCGGCAGTATCAGATGGCTTAAGGCGGCCTGCACCTCTGCCGGGGCCAGCTTTCGGGTGGCAAACTGGAGCAGAACGGCTTTGTTGTATTTTTCCACCGGAACCGGCGCCGGCCCTACATACTGCGACCGTTCAAAGGCTTCCCTGGCCCGCTCCCGGCCGGCATCGGTCAGACTGTAGACATACCCCCGGCGGCCCAAACTGCCTACCGCCTTGGTCACTTCCATCAAATGCTCCTGCTGCATCCACGACAGCAGGTCATCCAGCACCCGGTACGGCAGTTTGATGACTTTTTCGGCGTGGGTGGCGCTGACATCCCCCTCGTTGTAGGTCAGACGCAGAAGGATGTCCGTGACCAGAGCCTGGGGAATATCCAGGTCCTCCAGCGACGGCGGCGGAACCAACAGCTCCGCCATCCCCGGAAACCGCTGAATGCTGGGGAACTCCAGCATGCCGGTTTTGGTAATCGGGCGGTCCATCCCCAACTCGCCGGTTTTATTGATTGACTTCAAACTGCCTGTCACAGCCATAACGTGTCTCCATCCGGTGACTTTATTAAACAGGAACCATTCAAACTCATAGAAAAACTCAGCCAGGTGGACATCGATGACAGCCAACGAACGTAAAACGAAACACGTAAAACGTAACTTTCCGGCCTTACGTTTTACGTTTTACGCCTGCTTGTCGGGAAAAAGGCCAATTTTACAGAAACCTGAGCAGTTACTTGAACAATACGTACACCAATTATACCCAAAACGGGAAAGATTGTCGAAGACAGTTTTCAGTATACCATCACTCCGGTGTCAGGTCATTAGGAAAAGTTTACCATCCCCGCCAAAGCCCCTGGGAGCGTGTCTCTTTTGGCAACCGGGGACAGCCACGAACCGATGAATTTTCGATTTACGATTTACGATTTACGATTTACGATTTACGATTTGCGATTTGCGAATGGACAGTGCGGCAAAGACTCCATGCGTATTTTCGTGTTTTCGTCTATTCGTACTTTTGTATTTTCGTGTTCCCGTTTGACTCCCCAACAATACCGTGCTAAAATAAAAACCGACTGACCGGTCGGTTTGTTGCTGAAGCACCGAAAATAAACCGCTCCCTGAGCCAGAAAGGATGGCAGAGCGATGGATGTCCAGACTACCCCGGATATGCCGGTCGACAAGAAAACCCGCACCCGCCAGCAGATTCTGCAAGCCGCGCTGACCTGTTTTGCCCAAAAAGGCTACCACCAGACCTCGATGGACGATATTGTATCGGCCAGCGGGCTGAGCAAGGGGGCCCTGTACTGGCATTTCAACAGCAAGCAAGACCTGTTTATTGCGCTGATGGAATGGTTCTTCCAGCAAATCAGCGATGACGTGGCCCACGCCTGGCGCGACGGGATGTCGGCCGCGGACAGACTCCGGGCCATGACCCGCGCCACCCTCAAAGACAGCGAACGGCTCATCCCCTTCTTCAAGCTGTTTCTGGACTTCTGGGCACAGACCCCGGAAGATGAACGGCTGGCCAGCCTGCTGGAACGTACGCTGACCGAATTCCAACAGCAGATTAGCGCGGTCATTGAGGATGGCATTGCCGCCGGTGAATTCAAACCGGTCAACGCGCCGATGATTGCCCTGAGCCTGTTTGGGGTGCTGGACAGCCTGTTCCTGTACCGGACTCTGCTGGGTGAAAAAATCGACATGTACACCGCGGCAGAAACCGCGGTCGAAACCCTCATCGCCGGGTTGACATGCAAGGAGTAGAGGATGTCGCTTCGTAAAATCTGGGCTGTACTGGTAAAAGAACTGCGCCATATCTGGCGCGACCCGGCCACGCTGGTTCTGCTTCTGCTGGCCCCGGTCCTGCTGATGGTCATTATGTCTTACGCCCTGATTGCCGACGTGCGCCGCGTGCCCATTACGGTACTGGATTACAGCCAGAGCACCCTTTCGCGCCGTCTGCTGGCCACCCTCGCCTCCAGCGAGGACATCCGCATTGACCGCGTGGCCGCCAACTACGCCGAGGCCGAACGGTACTTCGACCGCAGTCAAACCAAGGCCCTGCTGGTCATTCCGCCCGATTTTGCGGACCGGCTCCACCGCGGGCAGGTCACCGAGGTGCAGATTGTGGTAGACGGCACCGACCCCACCACCGCGGAGCACGTCATCGAGCACGTGGTCAGCCGGAGCCAGGCTTTTGGGCTGAACTTTGCCCTGAAAACCGTCCAGCGCCGGACATCTATGGCCGCCATCCAGAACGCCCCCTGGATTGACCTGCGGACACGCATCTGGTACAACCCCGGCCTGAAAAACAGCCACGGTATCGTCCCGGCGATGATACCCATTGCCCTCAGCCTGCCGGCGATTGTGGTCATCAATGCCATTGTGCGCGAAAAAGAGTACGGCACGCTGGAAACTATCTTCTCCACCCCCCTGACCCGCAGTGAGCTTATCATCGGCAAGCTGATTCCATACGTGTTTACCGGGCTGGTCAGCACCCTGCTGTGCGCCTACGTGGCGGTTCTGCTGTTTAACATGCCTTTCCGCGGGTCGCTGGTGCTGTTTACTTTACTGTCGACCGCCTTTCTGCTGGCCTCCTTCAGTATGGGGCTGTTTCTGGCCACGTTCATCTCCAGCCAGCAGGTGGCGGCCATCCTGGGCCTGCTGGTCTTTATGTTTCCGGGCTTTTTCCTGTCCGGCATTTTCTATCCCATCGCCAGCTTCCCCGCCGAAGTTCAGCAGGAGGCCAAGTCTCTGCCATCGACCCACTTTGTGGCGATTGTGCGCGGCCTGATGGTCAAAGGGCAGGGTATCACCGCCCTGTACGAGCCGGCGCTGATGCTGGTCGTCCTGACTCTGGCCATGACCACTCTGGCCGTGGTCTTTTTCAAAAAACGGATTCGCTAACCGCGAGGTACACCATGCTTTACCGGCTCTGGATGCTGATGGTCAAGGAACTTCTGCAGTTGGCCCGCAACAAGCTGTTTGCGCCGCTGGTGCTGATTGGCCCTCTGCTGGAGATGTCGCTGATTGCCTGGTCTACATCCGCGCCTATCCAGAACCTGCCCACCGCGGTGGTAGACCTGGACCGGAGCGCAGAAAGCCGCGCCCTGCTGACCGCGCTGGAAAACACCCGCACCTTTGATTTTACTTTTTATCTCGACAACCCCAACGACGTGACACCGCTGATTGAACACGGCAAAGCCACCGCCGGCATCATCATCCCGGCCGGCTACAGCCGCCGCCTCACCCACCCTGCCGGCGACCCGCCGCAGGTGGCCTTTCTGCTGGACGGCGCAGACCCCATTTCGGCCAACGAGGCCCTCAACGCCGCGCTCGGCGTGGCCGAAAGCCTGAACCAACAGCTCATCGTAGACACGTTTGGCCCGGAAGCGATGGCCCTCTCCCCGGTTCAGACCCGCCTCCGGGTACGGTACAACGAAGAGATGAAAAAATCGGTCTACACCGTCCCCTCGGAGCTGGGGCTGATGCTGTTTGCCGTGGCCCTGATGATTGCCGGCATCAGCATTGCCCGCGAACGGGAGCTGGGAACCCTGGAGCAGTTGATGACCACGCCCATCCGCCGCTTTGAACTGGTGGTCGCCAAGTCGGTGCCCGCGGTTCTGCTGGGCTACCTGGTTTTTCTGGGGATGCTGGCCGTAGCCATCACTGCCTTCGGTATTCCGATGCGCGGCTCGTGGCCCCTGCTTCTGGCTACCTCGTTCTTTTTCATCCTGGTGGAGCTGGGCATTGGGCTGATGATTTCGGCTTATGCCCGCAACCAGAACCAGGGACTGATGCTGGGCTTTACCTGGGTGATGATTGAGTTCTTCTTTTCCGGCTACGGCGTGCCGGTAGAAAATATGCCCGAAATTTTGCGGCGTATTGCCCCGGCCTTCCCTATCTACCACTACATGATTATCTTCCGCAGTATCCTGCTGAAAGGCGTGGGCATCGACGCGTTCTGGCCCCACCTGATGGCCGGGCTGGTCATTGGGACGGTGGTGATGAGCACGGCCATCTGGCTGTTGGGCCGGCAGAAGTGGGAATGATGGTCGGCAATCCGGGCCGTCCACAAATTTTTCACGAATACGAATGGGGTTGACAAACCGGTGTATCTGTGATAAAATGAGTGTACACTCACTCAATTGAGCGTTTACTCACTCCATAGGGCGACATTAATGTCGTCCTACACACCGGAGACACAGCAATGGACACTCTACCGGACCCCAAAGAACAGCTTGCCGAAGCCCGTCGCCAGCAGATTTTGCTGGGCGCGGCGCGGGTATTTGCCGAAAAAGGCTTTCACAAGGCCACCACCAGAGACATCGCCAGAGCCGCCGGCGTGTCCGAAGGGACCATCTACAACTATTTTGAAAACAAGCGCGACCTGCTGACGGCGATGGTCGACCAGGTGGCGATGGACTCCCTGCGCCAACTGTTCGAGGCCCACCCCGACGACGACCTGCGCCAACTGCTCCCCGCCCTCATGCACGACCGGGCCAGGCTGGCAATGGAGCACGGCCTTCTGCTGGTCCCCTTGCTGGCAGAAGTTTTTGCCGACGAAGACCTGCGCCAGCACCTGTACCGGCAGATTGTGCTTCCCAATGCCCGCCGGCTGGAGGAATACCTCCAGCACCAGATAGAGGCCGGGCGCGTCCGCCCCATTGACCCGGTGATTGTGACCCGCGCCCTTATCGGCGCGCTGGTGTCCAATATGCTGATAAAGCTCTCTCACCTGGACGAGCGGTACGACCGGCTGTCTCTGGATGACCTGTTCCAGCAGTTGAGCACCATCTTTCTGGATGGATTGTTAGCGAGTTAAGCGTATGCTTCAGCGAACATTCAGCCTGATTCGCAAAGAACTGCTCCATATTGTGCGCGACCCGCGCACCCTGGCGATTATGATTATCCAGCCGGTAGTTATGCTGGTCATCCTGGGCTATGCCGCCACCACCGACATTGAACACGTGCGCACCGCGGTTTATGATGCCGACAAATCGCCCCAGAGCCGTGCCCTGATAGAAGCCTATCAGGCCTCCAACTACTTCAACATCACCGCCTACGTGGAAAACGAAGACGACCTTTCCTACCTGATAGACCGCGGCGATGTCCGGGCCGGGCTGATTATCCCCGCTGGCTACGGACGCCGCCTTGCCGCCGGAGAACGGGTAGATGTGGCCTTTATCATCGACGGCTCCGATTCCGCCATTGCCAGCACCGTCTTTTCCGCCTCCCAGCAGGTCGGGCAGAACGTATCGCTGGAACTGCTTCAGCGGCGCTTTGGCCCGGTGATGGGCAGTTTGCCGGGTGTGGATGTCCGCCCCCGCGTCTGGTACAATCCCAACCTGGAAAGCCCGCACTTCATCATTCCCGGCCTCATCGTCATCATCCTGTTTCTGTTTACCACCCTGTTTACCTCCACCTCCATCGTCCGGGAGCGGGAGCTGGGGACCATTGAACAGCTCATCGTCACCCCCATCCGGCCCATCGAACTGGTGATTGCCAAGGTATTTCCCTACATTCTGGTCTCGTTTCTGGTGATTCTGGAAGTGCTGTTCGGCGGAGTCCTGCTGTTCGGCATTCCCATCAACGGCAGTTTAACCCTTCTGCTGGGGCTGGTCAGCCTGTTTCTGATTACCGCCCTGGGGTTCGGTATCTTCATTTCCAGCACGGCGCACACCCAGGTAGAAGCCTTTATGATGACCTTCGCCACCATCATGCCGACCATCTTTCTCAGCGGCTTCTACTTTCCCCTGGAAGCCATGCCGGCCTGGTTGCGAGCCGTCAGCTATGTTATTCCGGCCAGCTACGGGATGGTCATCGTGCGGGGAGTCATCCTCAAGGGAGTTGGCCTGCAGGTTCTGGCCGACCAGGTGGTGGCGGTGCTGATTTTTGCCGGCATTGTCGTCACCCTGGCCGCGGTTCGGTTCAAGAAGAAGCTGGAGTAGCGGTATGCTGTTCCGAATTTACCACCTGACCCACAAAGAATTCATCCATATCTCGCGCGACCCGCGCACGCTGGTCATTATGATTGTCATGCCGCTGGTGATGCTGTTTCTGCTGGGCTATGCCGCCACCACCGACATCGAACACCTGCGCACCGCGGTTTACGATGGCGACAAGACGCCCCAGAGCCGGGCATTGATTGAAGCCTACCGGGCTTCCAACTACTTTGACATTGTGGCCTACGTGCCCCGCGAGGACGACCTGGCCTACCTGCTGGACCACAGCGACGTGCGCGGCGCGCTGGTCATCCCGCCCGGCTTCGGCCAGGAGATGGTCGCCGGGCGACAGCCGGAGGTGGCCTTCCTCATCGACGGCTCCGACCCCACCGCGGCCACCACCGTCTATGCCGCCTCCCAGCAGGTGGGGCAGGCGGTCACCATCAAACTCATCGAAGACACCCTCAACACCAGCGTGGACCGCCTGCCCGGTATCGACGTTCGCCCCCGCGTGCGGTACAACCCAAACATGGAAAGCGCCTACTTCATGATTCCGGGCATGATTGTGCTCATCCTCTTCGTCTTCACCACCCTGTTCACCTCCACCGCCATCGTCCGCGAGCGCGAACTGGGCACCATTGAACAGCTCATCGTCACCCCCATCCGGCCCATCGAGCTGGTCATTGCCAAAGTTCTGCCCTACGTGGTCATTTCCTTTGCCGTCACCCTGGAAATTCTGGTGATGGGGGTCCTGCTGTTCAACATCCCCATCAACGGCAGTATACCCCTTCTGCTGGGGCTGGCCGTGCTTTTCCTGCTGACCCCCCTGGGGCTGGGTATTCTGGTTTCGTCCACCGCCTCTACCCAGCAGGAGGCCCTTCTGCTGACCTTTGCCACCGCCCTGCCGACCGTTTACCTGAGCGGCTTTCTGTTCCCCATTGAGGCAATGCCCGGCTGGCTTCAAGCCATCACCTATGTTATTCCGGCTCGCTACGCGCTGGTCATTGTCCGGGGCATCATCCTGAAAGGGGCCGGGATTTTCATCCTGCGCGAGCAGGTTTGGGCAGTGCTCATTTTCAGCGTTATCGTGGTCTTTCTGGCCGCCACCCGCTTCAACAAAAAGCTGGATTGAACTATGACCACACCCAACACCGACATCATCATCAAAACGGAACATTTAACCAAGCGCTTCCGCAAAGTGGTCGCCGTGGACGACCTGAATCTGGAAATCCGGCGGGGTGAGATTTTCGGCCTGGTTGGTCCAGACGGGGCCGGCAAAACCACCACCCTGCGGATGCTGGCCGCCATCATGGACCCCACCGCCGG
>RFJV01000400.1 GCA_003694775.1 Chloroflexota bacterium
CACCTTTGCCATGCTGTCGCCCATGACCTTTTTCCTGCTGATTACCAATATCACCTACTCCTTTTTCGACCTGTTCGGCATGATTGACATCGTTACCAAAGGCGGTCCCCTGGATGCCACCAACGTGATGATTTACAACCTGTACCGCGACGGCTTTGAATATTACAAGAGCGGACAGGCCGCGGCCCAGTCTGTTATTCTGTTCGCCCTGGTTGTTGGCCTGACCCTGATTCAGTTCCGCACCAGCGGTCGCCGGGTGCATTACGGAGGATAAGCATGACGCGCAAAACTCGCCAGACAATCCTGACCCATCTTGCCCTCATCATCGTGTGTTTACTGGTCATGGCGCCGGTTCTGTTTGCCCTGGCAAAGTCTACCCAAACCCGCGCCCAGGTTTTTCACTACCCGCCTATCCTGGGGCCGGGTACGGCTCTGGTACAGAACTACACCACGGCCTGGAATGACTTCAACCTGGGCCTGTATATGAAAAACTCTCTGATTATTGCTGGGGTTGTCATGCTGGCAAAAACGGTCTTCTCTATGCTGGCCGGTTTGGGACTGGTGTATTTTGACTTCCCCCTCAAGAATGTCATCTTCTACTTCATCCTGTTCACTCTGATGATGCCCACCGAGGTCATGATTGTGCCCCTCTTCAATCTGGTTTCCGACCTGGGATGGGGCAACAGCTACGCCGCCCTGACCGTACCCTTCCTGGCCAGCGCCACCGGCGTGTTCCTGTTCCGCCAGCACTTTTCCAGCATCCCGCCAGACCTGGTCGACGCGGCCCGCGCCGACGGCGCCGGGCCAATGCGCTTCCTGTGGAGCATCCTCATCCCGATGTCGCGCAACACCATCGGCGCTCTGGCCCTGATTCAGTTCATCTACATGTGGAACCAGTACATCTGGCCGCTGGTCATCATCCGCGAAAATGCCCGGCAGGTGGTGCAGGTGGGACTGAGAAGCATGACCGTGGTCCAGGACACCACCAACTGGGGCGTGGTCATGGCCGGAGCTATCATCGCTATGCTCCCGCCGCTGATTGTCTTTATTGTCCTGCACGAACAGTTCACCAAAGGTTTTGCCCTGGGGCAGGAGAAATAACCCGATGGTCACCAATATTGCGCACGGTGGAGCGCGCAGTCTGGCCCCGGAAAACACGCTGGCCGCGGCCCGCAAGGCTCTGGAAATCGGCGCCGACCTGTGGGAAACAGATGTAGCTGTCACCGCAGACGAACAGCTCATCCTGTTCCATGACGACTCTATGGCCCGCACCACCAACGCGGCCGCTGTCTTTCCCGCTCGCCGGCCCTGGATTTTTACCACGATGACGTTCGACGAAGTCCGCGCCCTGGATGCCGGCTCCTGGTTTGTCGAAACCGACCCCTTTGGGCAGATTGCCGCCGGGGCTGTATCCGCCGCCCAACAGCAGAGCTACCGGGGTGAAAAGGTCCCCACCCTGGCCGAGGCACTCATTTTTACCCAGGAAGCCAATTTTACCATCAACATCGAATTGAAACGTTTGCCCCCGCCGCTGGAAAAATTCCCCGTCCCGGACCGGGTGCTGGACCTGGTCGACGCGCTGAAAATTGACCACCACCGCCTGATTTTTTCCTCTGCCAACCAGCAGTGGCTTCGGGTGGTCAAAAAACGCCATCCCGACCTGATAGTGCAGGCCGTGCTGGGTATCCCGGAAACTGCCCCCCTGGAATGGGGAAATTACGAATTTGATGCCTACAACGTCCGCCACACCATGATTGACGAAGCCACCATCCGAAACCTGCACCAGCGCGGGGTCAACATCAACCTGTGGACGGTCAACCACGAAGAAGATATGCGGCGGTTCATCGCCGCCGGTGCTGCCGGCCTGATTACCGACTTTCCCCAGCGATTGAAAAAGGTTCTCGAAGATTACCAGCACGAATGATGATGTTCTGTAAAGCACAGCAAGGTGTGCTCTACAGAATCTGTATTTTCACAATTTTGTTTTACACGAGGAGACGGACCCAGCTTTCGGTACGGCACCGATGAATCCCCCCTGTTTGCCGTTTGCTGTCTACCGTCTACCGTACATTCACAGGAGCATCCTATGCCCGTAGACGCACAGCTCTCTATCTGTATTTTCAACTGCTACCCCAGACACAGCCGGGAGCGCTTCGACCGGTCCAACGTAGGACATCCCCACAATTTTTATATGGACTTCCTGAAGCGGTACGTTCCCAACGCCTCGGTGGATGTTCTCTTCATTGCCGACCTGGACGTAAGCCTGCCCACCGGGACTAATCTATCTTCCTACGACGGGTACATCTGGACCGGCTCCGACCTGACCATCTATCACCATGACGACCTGCGCGTGACCCGCCAGATAGAGCTGGCCAGGGCCATTTACGAAGCCGGTGTTCCGTGCTACGGCAGTTGCTGGGGCATCCAGATGGCCGCCACCGCGGCCGGCGGTGAAGTCCGAAAAAACCCCAACGGCCGGGAATGGGGCATTGGCCGGAACATCCGCCGCACCGAAGCCAGCACCCAGTGTGCCCTGCTGACCGGCAAACCGGACCGGTACGATGGCTTTGAAATGCACCTGGACGAGGTGTACCGCCTGCCGCCCGGCGCGACCCTGCTGGCCACCAACGACCATACCCCCGTGCAGGCGCTGGAAGTGCGGCACAAAAACGGGGTCTTCTGGGCCACCCAGTACCACCCCGAATACAACCTGTACGAGATGGCCCGGCTCATCAGTGCCCG
>RFJV01000054.1 GCA_003694775.1 Chloroflexota bacterium
CGCTCCGTGCCGGCCCGCAGACGGGCATAGTTGGGCCGCAGGGCATTGACAATCAACAGCATAATGACCACCGCGCCGGCGATGTATTCATAGGGGGTGTAGCCCAGCCAGGCGAACAGGGTCAAAAATACCACCGAGGACACGGCGATGGTGGTCGACAAAATCGATGCGTAGCGGCTGAGGGCCAGAGCGACCAGCCCGCAGAAGGCGGTCAGCAGACCAACAGGGAACGAGAGCGCGCCAATCACGCCGATGGCCGTACCGGCGCCCACACCGCCCCGAAAGCGGAGAAAGATGGAGTGGTTGTGTCCCAGCACCGCGGCCGCGCCGGCCAGCGAGGCGGTCAGCGGCATTCCGGCAGAAACCAGCAGAAGGGTGGGAATCATCCCTTTCAGCACATCGCCCAGCACGGTCAGGCCGGCGGCAGTGGCCCCCGCGGCGCGCAGAACATTGGTGCCGCCAATCCGTCCACTGCCGGTGCTGGTTACATCTACCCCGTAGAGGCGGGCCACCAGGTAGCCCATCGGGATGGAGCCGCTCAAATAGCCGATAATAATAGCAACGATGGAGAAAATCATTCCGGCTGTCCTCTGTTGTTGGGATTTTGGACAACTGCTGTTTTGGCTTTGAGTATAAGCAAAACCCCGGTCAAGTCAAAAAAACAGCCGGGCAGAGAAAAAGTGTCGCCCCGACCGGGGCCGGGGCGACGGGCACTAACCAGAGGGAAGGGATGTTTTTAGAAATGCTTCAACGGCCTGGGCCGAATCCAGCTTGAGCGCTTTCCGGGCAATCTGCCTGGCTTTTCGGAGAGAGAGGCGGCGGATAATCTGCTTGACCTGCGGGATGGCCGGCGCGTTCATGCTGAACTCGTCCAGCTCCAGCCCCAGCAGGAGGGGCGCGGCCAGCGGATTACCGGCAAACTCGCCGCACATACCCACCCAAATCCCGGCCTTGTGACCGGCCTTGATGGTCTGCTGAATCATTCTCAGTACAGCCGGATGGAAGGGGTTGGTCAGGGCCGACACCCTGGCATTGGTGCGGTCGGCGGCCATGGTGTACTGGCTCAAGTCGTTGGTGCCGATGCTGAAGAAGTCTACCTCTGTCGCCAGCAGGTCGGCCTGGGCCACGGCGGCGGGGGTTTCCACCATAATGCCGATTTGCATACCTTCATCAAAGGGGATACCGCTGGCCCGCAGGTCGGCCTGCACTTCGGCCAGCAGTTGCCGGGCCGCCCGGATTTCGTCCACCGTGGAGACCATAGGGAACATAATTTTTATCTGCCGTTTGAAGCTGGCCCGCAGAATGGCCCGAAGCTGGGTTTTGAACAGCTCCGGCTGGCCCAGACAGAGCCGGATGCCCCGCCAGCCCAGGAAGGGATTTTCTTCCGGGGGCAGGTTCAGGTAGGGCAGGGGCTTGTCGCCGCCGATATCGAGGGTGCGGATTATCAGGGGGCGCCGGCCCAGCAGGTCTGCCGCCTGGCGGTAGATGGCGACCTGCTCTTCTTCGTCCGGAGGGGCGGTGCGGTTGATAAAGAGCAGTTCGGTGCGGAACAGGCCGACCCCTTCCGCGCCGTGACGAAGGGCGTTCTTTATCTCCGTGGCCGCGCCGATATTGGCGGCAATTTCCACCCGTTTCCCGTCGGTGGTGATGGCCGGCTGTTGGGCCGAGGCTTTCAGCAGTGCCCAGTCCGACCGCCACCGGTCACGCCGGGCCTGCAGGTCGCGCCGGGTCTGCTCATCGGGGGCGGGCCAGACTTTACCCTGCTGGCCGTCCAGAGCCACCACCGTACCGTCCTTGATTTGCCGGATGGCCGGCCCAACACCCACCACGGCCGGGATGCCCAGGGCGCGGGCCAGAATGGCGCTGTGGGCCGTGGCACTGCCCAGCGCGGTGCAGATACCCAGCACTTTGTCCGGGTCCAACTGCATGGTGTCGGAGGGGGATAAGTCGTCGGCGATGATGATGGATGGCGTATCCAGGGTGGGTTTTGCCGGGACTGTGCCGGTCAGGTGCTTGAGGACGCGCTGGCCCACGTCGGTCACGTCGGCCTGGCGGGCCTGCAGGTAGGGGTCGTCCAGGGCCTGGTAGCCGGCGATGATAGCTTCGACGGCCTTCTGCCAGGCGGCCTCGGCGTTAATGTGCGCTTCGGCAATGAAGCCGAGGGCGGCGTCCACCAGGGCCGGGTCTTTCAGCACCAGCCGGTGGGCCTCAAAAATACCGGCCTCGTAGCGGCTTATCTGGCTTTCGGCCTGCCGCTTCAGCAGGTCAATCTCCTGTTTGGCCGCCTCGATGGCCTGCCGCAACCGGTCCTGCTCGGCCTGCGGGTCGTCAATCTGGCGGGTTTCCACCTTGATGACCGCGGCCCGGTACAGAAAGGCCGGGCCAATGGCAATGCCGGGCGAGGCCGCGACTCCCACCAGTTCGCCGGCCTTGGCCTCTGCGGCCTGGGCCGGCGGAGGGGCGGTAGCAGCGGGTTCTGCCGTGGTGTCGTCTTCGCCAAAATTATTTTCGACCA
>RFJV01000401.1 GCA_003694775.1 Chloroflexota bacterium
CGGTCTGGCGCGGGGGGGCAAATCCGACCAGCAAAGGCAGAAGAAACAGGGCCAGGATGATAAATCTGCGAGGCATACAGTCTCTCCGTGGGAGTCAGCTAAAAAAGGGCGACACGCCTTGGGGTGTCGCCCTGATGAACCGTTTACTTTCTGGGGGCACGGCGGTGGTATTGGCGAGGCTTCTGCGTAGGGTGGGTATAAGGAGAGGTTGCCAGGGCCGGGTTCCGGCGGCGGTAGAAGGCCAGGGCAAGCCCCAGCACAATCAGTACGATGCTGACAATCTGGGCCGTGGGAATTCCCGATAAGGTCCAGGCGTCGGGGCGCAGGTTTTCAATCAGCAGACGTCCCACCGGATACCAGACCAGATACATGCTTGCCATGTCGCCATCCAGCAGGCGGCGGGCATATTTTCGCCCCAGCCACATCAGCAGGGCAAAGCCGATGAGGTTCCACAGCGATTCATAGAGAAAAACAGGATGAAAGGTGGTATCCAACGGGTACAGCGAGAGGTCGTTGTAAGGCGGAATACGCTGGTTGACGTTATCGATAAGGATGCCCCACGGCAGGTCGGTGGGGGGGCCGTACAGTTCCTGATTGAAATAGTTTCCCCAGCGGCCAATCGCCTGGGCCAACAGCATACCGGGAGCCAGGATATCGAGCCAGCGCCAGATGTTGAGGCGATGTCTGCGGGCATACAGCACCAGGGCCAGAACACCGCCCACAATACCGCCAAAAATACCGATGCCGCCTTCCCAAATCATCACTGCGGTGGGAATGGGCACTGCCACGCCGAAGACGGTCACGGTGGCCCAGGGATGTTCCACAAAGTAGTAGTAGAACCCCCGGCTTCCACCGGCAGGCGAAGAGAGCACGTGGTACAGTCTGGCCCCAATGATGCCCGCAACCAGACACCATATCAGCAAGTCCCAGGCATGTTCCGGGTTCTCATTCCTGCGCCGGGCCTCGATAGTGGCGATATAGGCCGCGGCCAGGGCACCGGTTACAATCAGCAATCCGTACCAGCGAATAACGAATGGCCCAATCTGGACCAGAATCGGGTCTGATGGGGATGGCATAGGCACTCCTTCCCGTTGGAGAGATATGGTAATGGGTGTATTATAGCATAGTTACGGTGGGAGACAATCAGCAATGGGGGGAATAATGCCCCTTTTGTAAGGGGTGTTACCTTTCTGCATTGTTTTCTGTGCTAGGATAACAGCATCAGTTCAGTCAATCACCGTACCGAACAGCTATTCGGGGAGGGGAACAAGATAATGAAACCGCAGTTACAAGTATTCGTCGCCGACCACTGCTACTCGTGCCGGGAATCGCGCCAGATTGCCCAACAGATTGAGCAAGCCTTCCCGGATGTAGCGGTAGAAGTCATCGATGTTGACCAGACACCGGACCGGGTTCCGGATTCGGTGTTCGCCGTGCCGACATTTGTGCTCGACAACCGGGTAGTGTCGCTGGGTAATCCGTCGTTTGCCGATATTTCAACGCGTCTCCGGGACGCGCTGAACACGGTGGGGGATACCCCGGCGTAAGGATGCCCCGTCAGCCAGCGTCTAATTGATAAATCAGCCCAGCCAGGGGTTTATTAAGATGGACGTTGAACGCAAAATAGAATACCTGCAGATGGTCGATATTTTCCAGGGGCTGTCACCGCAGGAAATGCAGGAGATGGACCGCACCACCACTATGAGCACCTGCCGGCGAGGGAAAATTTTCTACCGGCCAGAGGACAACAGCGAAGTGCTGTTCATCCTGAAAAAGGGGCGGGTCCAGCTTTACCGGCTCACCCCGGACGGGAAGAAGCTGGTGGTCGCTACCATCGGGGCGGGGACTATCTTCGGGGAGATGGCGATTGTTGGGCAGAACATGCACAACACCTTTGCCGAAGCGGTGGAAGACTGCCTGCTGTGCGTGATGAGCCGGCACGATGTAGAGCGGCTTATCCTCAGTAAGCCAACTGTGGCCCTGCGCATTATGGAGGTTATGGCCCACCGTCTGGCTAAAATCGAAAGCCGGCTGGAAGATATGGCCTTCAAAAGTATTCCGACCCGCCTGGCGATGCTTCTCCTGCAACTGCGCGAGGAGTTCGGCGACACCATCTACGGGTATACCCACCAGGACCTGGCGGAGGCCGTGGGCACCTACCGGGAAACTGCCACCCAGGTATTGAACGAGTTCAAAAACCGGTCGCTGATTGGCATTGGACGAAAACGGATTGACATTCTGGACGCGGACGGTCTGGCGGCCCTGGCCGAAGAAGCGGAATAGGCCGATTTCAGATTGTCAAAATTTTGCAGAATCTGGATGCACCGCTCCGAAAAATATGGTATAATATGAGCATCTTCCTGCTCACATCGGACGGTGATGGTCAACTTAAAAAACCTGTCTACCCAGAAACTTTTCGACATTCTTGCCGACCGCTGGCAAAAGACGGTCGGTTCCCGGCTGGTGCTGGTTTCCCGGCAAGGCGTCCCCCTGACTGCCAACGGCGACTTGCCGGGGATTGACTGGCCGGCGGTGGTTGCCCGTGCCGATACACAAACCCCTGCTTATTTTCCCCATCCCCAAAACAGCATTGCTGTTGCCCCCCTGCTGGAAGCCGGTCATCCGGTGGCCTATGTGGCGGCAGTGAACGCCGGCGAACAGGAAACGCCCCTTCTGGAGTGGGCGGCGGAAACCCTGATGGACCGTCTGCTGGAGGGAGAAGCCCTCCAGAATATGACCGATGAACTCATCAGCGCCTGGAACCAGCTGGAGCTGGTTTACCGGGTTACCCAGAAGCTTACCCTGGCCGCAGACTTGAATGCGGTGCTCCGGTCCATCCTGTCTGAAATCAAGCGGGTCGTGAACACGGAGTATGCTTTTGTAGTGATGCAGGAAGGCGCCGGGCTGGAAATTGTCACCACCGGCAGGAGTTTGCCCGGTAAGGTCGATTATCGAGCAGTGCTGACCAAACTGCTGGAAGAAAACCGGGTGGTGCTGGGAGATAATCAAGCCCAGTGCCGGAAATACTGGCCCGGCTTACCCCCCCAGGTCCATACCATGCTGGCCTGCCCCCTGGAAGTTGAGGGTCTGCTTCATGCCGGGCTGGTGCTGGTCAACAAGCAGGAAAAACCGTTCACCGCCGGCGATGCCAAACTGCTGGATACCCTGGGCCTGCAGTTGGGGGTCATCATCAAGAATTTCCTCCTGCACCAGCGGGCTATTACTCAGGAACGCCTGCGCCGCGAGCTGGAAATTGCCGCCGAAATCCAGAAAAGTATGCTCCCCACCCACCTGCCGCAAGTTGGGGGTATGTCGATTGCCGTGTCATCGACGCCGGCCTCGGAAGTGGGGGGTGATTTTTATGATTTTGTCACCCTGGATGACCACCATCTCACCGTCATCATCGGCGATGTGGCCGGGAAGGGTATCCCGGCGGCGATGCTCACTTCTGTTACCCGCACCATCCTGCGGGTAGAAGCGATGCGGGGGGAATCGCCGGAGATGATTATCCAGCGTGCCAATGAAGTGCTGTCGCAGGATTTGAACCGGGCGGAATCGTTTGTGACCGTATTTACCGCCAATATCGACAGCTACGATGGTCTGCTCACCTATGCCAGTGCCGGCCATATGCCGGCCATCCTCTGGCGCGCCGACACCCGCAACATCGAACTGCTGAACGCCACCACTCCGCCGCTGGGTATTCCCGGCAATTACCCCCCCAAGACCAAAACGGTCAAGATTCAGCCCGGTGATACCCTGGTCCTTTACACCGACGGCATCACCGACGCGCCCGCGCCCAACGGCAACCTGTTTGGTCTGAACCGCCTGCTCTACATCATCAGGAACCGGGCCACCGAAGCCCCGGAAAAACTGCAGGAATACATCCAGGCGGAAGTGAATGCCTTTCTGGGGACTTCGGACAGCCGCGACGATGCCACTCTGCTGATTATCAAACTCTTGCCGACCTCCCAACGGCTGCCGGCCAAAGATATTTCAACTGTCATCAAGACCGTTGAATTCCGGTATCCGGCGGATATTAAATACCTGACCCTGATTGCCAAGCAGGTAACCGGTCTGTGCCGGGAACTGCCCAACCTGCCACCCGGCCCGGAAACAGAGGACTTTATTTATCTGGTCGAACTGGCTATTTCGGAAATCTGCACCAACGTTATCAAGCATGCCTATGCCAATAAGGAGGGCGATATTACCGGCTCGGTGACCGTTTTGAACAACGGCGTTCAGATAGACTTTTTCGACCACGGCGACACGTTTGACCCGGACACAGTCACCCAGGCCGAGATTGACCCGTACAAGCTGGCCGAAGGCGGGTATGGCCTGCATATCGTCAGGCAGATAATGGACGTGGTTTCATACGAACATACGCCGGACAAAGGCAACCACTGGCACTTAATCAAGTTTCTGCCATCCCAACGGGTATAAAATACTGCTGGTTTGAAGGTGTATCATTTGTTGACCATCCCGGCCATCCACAAATTTCTCTCGAATACACGAATGGACGAATTTACGAATTTACGAATGAACGAATAGATAACTTCCCCAAAAGCCATTCGTAATTTCGTGTTTTATTTACAGACGGTCAAAAACACAAAACTTGCCCGAAAGCCCGGTTTAAGGCCAAAATTGCCTCCAAACCATTTCGCAGGTAAAATTGGGCAAACATTCTGGGCAACAGTCCTGGTCAGCAGAAAAATACCCGTGAAAATCTGATAGTTGGCTGTCTGCGAATCGAATTCACGACCTGCCTCCGGTAGGGGGATTGACCGCCGGTGATTATTCGTGAATTCGTGACCTGTTCGTGGATGGCGGCCCTTCATCTATTTTTCCAGGAATCCGTTTGGAGGAGCTTTATGGACATTACCACCAAAGCAGTTTCACCCGGCGTCAATGTAGTGACCTTCAACGGGGCCTTGAACGCCCGCTCCGCCGAAGATGCCAAGCAAACATTCCGAGACCTGGCCGGGCAAGGGGTCTCCAGAGTTGTGGTTGACCTGCAGAACGTCCCCTTTATCGACAGCTCCGGGCTGGCCGCCCTGGTATCGGGGTTGAAAACATTCGGCGGTGAAGCCGCCAACCTGAAGCTGGCGGCCCCCCAGTCGCAGGCCCGGCTCCTGTTTGAACTGACTATGTTCGACCGGGTATTTGAAATTTACGAAACCGTTGACGAGGCCCTGGATAGCCTCACCGAGCCAGCTGAACAGTAGCAGGAATGGATTTACCGGTCCGGCCCATCCAGAAAAACATCGCTGTAGTGACCCTCTCCGGACGGCTCGATGCGGTAACCGGCCCGGAGATACGCCAGGCCCTGCTGTCGCAGGTCGAACAGGGCTGTACCACCCTGATTCTGGATATGAGCCGCGTGCATTTTGTAGACAGCTCCGGGCTGGCAATGCTGGTTTCGCTACTGCGGGCGGCCAAAGAAAAAGGGGGTGAAATCTTTCTGGCCGGACTGCAGGCCCAGGCCGAAACCGTCTTCCGGCTGACGATGCTGGACCGGGTTTTCCCCATCCATCCTACCGTGGACGATGCCATCGCGCGGGCAAAGTAGGCGGACCCCACCGTGTCGAAAACTGTTTTGATTATCGATGACGAAGTACATATCCGCAAGCTGGTCGCCCGGATGCTGAAACTGCAGGGCTTCGACGTTCTGGAGGCCATCAATGGACAGCAGGGGCTTGACCTGCTCAAACAGCACCACCCCGATGTGGTGACCTGCGATATTACTATGCCGGAATTCGATGGCTTCGACTTCCTCAAGGCAGTGCGCAGTCAGCCGGATATCAAAGACACGCCGGTCATCGTTGTCACGGCAATGGGGCAGGAAAAAGAAATCCTGCGTGCCCTGGAAATGGGGGCCAACGCCTACCTGACCAAACCGTTCAGCGCCAGCCGGCTGATAAAAGTAATTAACAGCCACCTGCACAATAATTGACCGATTGCCCGACAAAAAAGGCCCCGCCGGTCGGCGGGGCCTTTTTGATTTGCCCAATGGTCTTAAATCGGTTCCAGGTCTGGCATAGTTTCGGCTTCTTCGGAAGCGGATTCAATCACCCGGAACACAATCTTGCCGTCTTCCACGTCGGCCTCAACTGTATCGCCCAGCTTGAAATTGCCGGCCAGAATACCTTCCGACAGGGCGTCTTCGATCCGGCTCTGGATGACCCGCCGGAGCGGGCGAGCACCAAAGTCCGGGTTGTAGCCTTCCTCGGCAATCAACTGCTTGGCGGCTTCAGTCACCCGAAGCTTCAGGTTCTGTTCGGCCAGGCGTTCCTGGACCTGGGCCAGCAGGAGGTCAACGATTTTGGTGATTTCCTCGCGGGTGAGAGAACGGAAGATAACCACCCCATCCAGACGGTTGCGGAATTCCGGACGGAACATCCGCTCCATTTCCGACATAATCTTCTTCCGCATCTTCTGGTAGGAAGATTCCTCCGTCTCCTTCTCATCTCGCTGGACACCAAAGCCCAGACTGGTCTCCCGCTTAATCAGGTCTGCCCCCACGTTGGAGGTCAGGATGAGGATGGTGTTGCGGAAATCGACCCGCTTGCCTTTGGCGTCGCTCAGATGGCCGTCTTCCATAATCTGGAGCAGGGTATTGAACGCCTCCGGATGGGCCTTTTCAATTTCGTCGAACAGCACCACGCTGTAGGGCCGCCGGCGGACCGCCTCTGTTAGCTGGCCGCCTTCCTCGTACCCCACGTACCCCGGCGGCGAACCGACCAGCCGCGACACGTTGTGCCGTTCCATAAACTCGCTCATATCCAGCTTGATGAGCGCCTCTTCACTGCCGAACATAAACTCGGCCAGCGCTTTTGCCAGTTCCGTTTTACCGACACCGGTTGGCCCCAGGAAGATAAACGTACCTATCGGGCGGCGCGGGTCCTTGAGACCGGCTCTGGCCCGGCGCACCGCCTTGGAGATGGCCTCGATGGCCTCATCCTGGCCCACAATGCGCTTGTGAAGCTCTTCCTCCATATGGAGAAGCCGCTCTTTTTCTTCCGTAGCCAGCTTGCGTACCGGAATACCGGTCCACATCGAAACCACTTCGGCGATGTCCTCGGAGGTCACCTTGGGCATGGCAGACGTTTCTGCCGGTTTCTCCCATTCCTCCGTTGAGGGCAGAGGACCGGGGACTTCCCATTCCTCCAGCCCCTCATCCTCCGCAATCCGGAACGACTCCGGAGTACGCCGGGCGGCAAACGGCACTTTGTACAGGCGAACCCTGGCCGCGGCCTCGTCAATCAGGTCGATGGCCTTATCGGGCATAAAGCGGTCCGGCACGTAGCGGGCGGCCAGATGCGCCGCCGATACCAGAGCCTCGTCGGTTATTTCCAGGTTGTGATGGGCCTCGTACCGGTCGCGGATGCCGCGCAGAATTTCGATGGTCTCCTCAATGGTCGGCTCTTCCACCATCACCGGCTGGAAGCGTCGCTCCAGGGCCGCGTCCCCTTCGATGTTTTTGCGGTACTCATCCAGGGTTGTCGCGCCGATGCACTGGAGTTCGCCGCGGGCCAGGGCCGGCTTAAGGATGTTAGCCGCGTCCACGGAACTCCCTGCCGAACCGGCCCCAACCAGCATATGCAGTTCGTCGATGAAGAGAATGGCCCCGGATTCCTTGATTTCGTCAATCACCCGCTTCAGCCGCTCTTCAAACTGGCCGCGGTACATAGTCCCCGCCACCAGCGACCCGACATCCAGCATCACTACCCGTTTGCCCAACAGAACATCCGGGGCTTCCCGGTTGACAATGCGCTGGGCCAGGCCTTCGACAATTGCCGTTTTACCGACCCCCGGCTCACCAATCAGGGCCGGGTTGTTCTTGGTCCGCCGCGACAGTATCTGGATGACCCGCTCAATTTCGGCCTGGCGACCGATAACCGGGTCCAGTTTGCCCGCGGCGGCCTGAGCCGTCAGGTCGGTACCGAGCTGGTCTACCAGCGGGGTACTCTTGGCCTCGCGGCTCTGGGTGGTGGCCCCTTGCGTGGTTGATTCCATCATCACGCGGGCCGTGTGGGACCGCACCTTGTCCAGGCTGACGCCCAGACCGCGCAGAACGTCTACGGCCACCCCTTCACCGGCCCGTACCAGCCCCAACAGCAGGTGCTCCGTACCGATGTAGTGATGTCCCAACCGGCGAGCCTCGTCCACGGCCAGTTCAATCACCCGTTTGGTTCGCGGGGTCAGGCTCAGCTTGCCAAACGCGGCTCGCTGACCGCGGCCCACCGTACGCTCTACGCGCTCACGCACCTGCTTGGGGTCTACCCCCAGGTCGCGCAGTACTCTTACCGCTACACCGTTTTCCTCACGAACCAGTCCCAAAAGAAGATGTTCTGTACCGATATAATTGTGGTTCAGTCGCTGGGCTTCTTCTTGCGCCAGGGTTAAAACCCGGCGGGCGCGTTTGGTAAAGCGGTCAAATTTATCTGCCATAAGTAAATTCCTTGTCAAACAACAACTACACTAAGATTCGGTTTCCGTTTCGTCGGCTCCGTCCTCGTCGTCGGATTGCTGGGCCTGGTATTCTTCCCAGTCCTGGTCAGCATCAACTTCCTTTAAACTCAAACCCATCCGCCGGCGGTCCGGGTCGATATGGATAATACGCACCCGAACCTGCTGTCCTTCAGACAGCACCTCACGGGGATGGGTAATGTTCCGGTCGGTAATTTCGGAGATGTGAATGAGGCCCTCAATCCGGTCATCAATCCGGGCAAAGGCCCCAAAGTCGGTCAGGTTGGTGATGACGGCATCGACAACCTGATTGACCTCGTAGAAGTCAAACACCTGGCTCCAGGGTTCCGGCTGGAGACGCTTCATACTCAGGGCGACCCTCTGCTGTTCCTGGTCAACCTTGAGGATGTAAACATCCACCTCATCGCCCACTTTGACCACCTCGCGAGGATGGCCGATATGGGTCCACGAAAGCTCCGACAGGTGCACCAGGCCGTCCACCCCGCCGATGTCTACAAAAGCGCCAAAATTCGCCAGACTGGTGACCCGGCCGCGACGCGTTTCGCCCTCTTTCAGTTCGGCCAGAATGCGGGCCTTTTCTTTTTCCCGTTCCTTGCGCAGTTCGTGGGCCGCCGCCCGCTCCGACAGAATCAGGCGGTTGCGGTCCCGGTCTACCTCAATAATCTTGAGCTTGAGCGTCTGGCCGACCAGCTGGCTCCAGCGTTCCGGTCGATGCCCTCCCGCGGCCTGCGAACTTTCCAACTGCGAGCCGGGTACAAAGCCCCGCACCCGGCCAAAGTTCACAATCAGGCCGCCCTTGTTGTGACCCACCACCTCACTTTCGATGGTTTCTCCGGCCTTGAAGAGACGTTCCGCCTCATCCCAGTCCTGGTGAACCCGGGCCTGGTGAAGCGACAGGATAATCCGCTGTCCCTCCTCATCGGAATAGGTGCTGACCACATACACCAGGATTGGTTGCCCAATCTTGATTTCTGCCAGCTCTTCATCGCTGAGGTTGTTCACCTCTTTGGGGTCAATCAGCCCTTCGGACTTTGCCCCCACATCTACAAGGATTTCTCCTGGGCGTTTGCTGGCAACCACGCCCTCCACGATTTCTCCGGGTTCTACCACCCGCAGAAAATCTTCTTCCTGGGCCAACAAATCGGCCATCGTGACAGGTTCTCGTTCTTCTGCGCCGACCAAAATGACACACTCCATATTTACAAAATTCTTCCTGCCCTTCATCCAGAGATGAACGGGCAAGAATTATAATGACATTATACTTGGATTTACACAAAAATCAAACGGTTATCCAGCCGCTCTGGCTACTCTGCCCCGTCCACCAGGGCAACAGCCTCTATCTCCACTTTTGCGCCCAGCGGCAGGGCCGCCACCTGCACCGTACTGCGCGCCGGCGGGTTGTCGGAAAAGAAACTGCCGTACACCCGGTTGACCAGGGCAAAGTCGTTGATGTCGGTGACAAAGATGGTCGTTTTGACCACCCGGTCCAGGCCGCTCCCTGCCGCGGCCAGCACCGCCGACAGGTTTTTCATCACCTGGCGGGTCTGGGTTTCCACATCGTCGCCGGCCAGCTTTCCCGTTTCCGGAACCAGGGCAATCTGTCCGGCGGTAAACACCAGCTGGCCGACCCGCACCGCCTGGGAATACGGGCCAACCGCGGCCGGCGCGTCGGGGGTGGAAATAATCTCTCTCTGCATAATCCTCGTTCTCCTCCGGAATAGTTTAGGAGTTGGTGAGTCAGGGAGTTGGTGAGTTGGTGAGTTTGCGAGTTGGAGAGTTGGAGAGTTGGAGAGTTTGTGAGTTGGTGAGTTTTGAATCTCCAATCTCCCAATCTCCTAATCTCCAATCTCTAATCCCCAATCTCTAATCCCCAATCTCCCAGTCTCCATCCTACCACAAATTGTAGCACACAGCCGGACAACATCCAAAAGTTTACTGGCCTGTACCTGGCCGGTCTGGAAAAATTTCCGGTTGCCGGGATGTCTCTGCTCAGGTACAATATGAGCAACCATATTCGCGGCGATATGCCAGACGGGGGTATCCAATGAAAATACGACCAACCAAAGGGCTGACTTTTGACGATGTTCTGCTGGTTCCCAAACGTTCTCCGGTAAAGTCCCGGCAGGAGGTGGATACGTCTACCTGGCTGACGCCGGGCATCCGCCTGCAGATTCCGATTGTCAGTGCCAATATGGATACGGTCACCGAGGCGGCCATGGCCATTGCCATGGCCCGTGCCGGCGGCATTGGCATTATCCACCGTTTTATGACCGTTGAACAGCAGGCGCGGCAGGTGGCGCGGGTCAAGCGGGCCGAGGCGTTTATGGTGGAGCACCCCTATGCCATCCGGCAGGATGCCACCATTGCCGAAGCCCGGCGGCTGATGCAGGTGCACGAAGTCGGGGGACTGGTGGTAACCAACGGCGGAGAGGAGCTGATTGGGCTGGTCACACAGAGGGATGTTCTGCTGGCCCCGGACGAGACCGCGCCGGTCGGTTCGGTGATGACGCCGCCAGACCAGATTGTCAGTGTGCCGCCCGATACGCCGCCGGAGGAAGCACGGGCGCTTCTGCACCAGCACCGGCTGGAAAAACTGCCGGTCATCGACAGGCAGGGCCGGCTGGTCGGTTTGATTACCGCCCAGGACCTGGTAAAGCACCAGCGATACCCCAATGCTACCAAAGACAGCAAGGGCCGGTTGCGGGTCGGGGCGGCGATTGGAGTCAAGCCGCAGGATATGGCCCGGGCCGAGGCCCTGCTGGAAGCCGGGGCGGACCTGCTGGTGGTGGATATTGCCCACGGCCATGCCGACCACTGCATCCAGATGGTCAAAGACCTGCGCCGGGCCTTTCCGGAGGCCCAGATTGTGGCCGGAAATGTGGCCTCGCGCGAGGGTGCCCGCGACCTGGCCGAGGCCGGGGTGGACGCGGTCAAAGTAGGTGTTGGCCCCGGCTCCATCTGTACTACCCGCATTGTGACGGGCTTCGGTGTGCCCCAGCTCACCGCCATTATGAACAGCGTCCAGGGCATCGCCGATACGGGCCGCCGCGTGCCGGTCATTGCCGACGGCGGTATCAAAACCTCCGGCGATATGGTCAAGGCGCTGGCCGCGGGCGCGTCGACCGTGATGATTGGCGGTCTCTTTGCCGGTTGTGAAGAGGCCCCCGGCGCAACCGTTATCCGCGATGGGCAGAAGTTCAAGGTGGTGCGGGGAATGGCCTCCCTGGGTGCGGCAATGGGACGCAAGGCGGTGGAAAAAAGCAACGAAGACGAGAGCGCGGAAAGTCAGGAGGACTGGGAAAAAGTAGTCCCCGAAGGCGTAGAAGCGGTTGTGCCCTACCGGGGCACGGTCAACGAACTGCTGTACCAGCTAGTGGGCGGCCTGCGCTCCGGGTTGAGCTACGGCGGTGCGCTGACCATCGAGGAGCTTCAGACCAACGCCGAGTTCATCGAAATTACGCCGGCAGGAGTGCGCGAAAGCCACTCGCACGATGTTAACCGGCTGTAAGACCAAACCGGCCCCGACCTCGCGCCGGGGCCGGCAGGTCAACCTGCTCAGGCCGGCTGGAACAGGTGCACATCCCGCTGGGGGAAGGGGATAGAAATGCCTTCCTGGTCGAACCGCAGTTTGACCTGTTCGGTCACGTCGAACCACACGCCCCAGTAATCCTCCACCTTCACAAAGGGGCGCACGGCAAAATTGACACTGCTGTCGGCCAGCTCCATCACGGCAACGGTGGGGGCCGGGTCTTCCAGAACCTTCGGGTGGCTGGTCAGAATGTCCAGCAGAATCTGCCTGGCCTTCTGAATATCGTCGTCGTAGCCAATGCCAAATACCATGTCGACCCGCCGGATGCCGCGGGCGGAATAATTGACAATCTTGCCGCCGGTGGCCTGGGTATTGGGGACAATAATCGTCACATTATCCGGCGTGACCAGCACCGTATTGAAAATCTGAATTTCGCTGACCACACCGGTGGCGCCGGCCACTTCTACCAAGTCGCCCACGCGGTAAGGGCGGAAAATCAAAATCAGCACCCCGGCGGCAAAATTGGACAGCGCCCCCTGCAGGGCCAGACCAACGGCCAGACCGGCCGCACCCAGCACAGCAATAATCGAGGTTGTCTCGATGCCCAGCCGGGACAGGGCCGCCAGCCCGGCAAAGAGAATCACCGCCCAGTACACCAGATGGCCGGTAAAGCTGACCACGCCGGGGTCAATCTCTGCCCTCTGCAAGCCGCGGCGCAGTACCCGCGCCGCCAGCCCGGCCAGCCACCAGCCAATAACCAGAATCAGGAGTGCGGTCACAATCCGCAGTCCGTAGCCAACAATCCAGCCGGTCAAAAGGTTAAAATCCATCGGTCTCCCCCAAGATTAATAAAGTTAAGCTATTGTACCAAAATCAACAGGATTCACAAGGTTGGGGATTGGGGATTGGGGATTAGAGATTGGAGATTGGAGATGCAAAACTCACCAACTCGCAAACTCTCCCACTCTCCAACTCCCTAACTCACCAACTCCCCAACGACTTACAAGGAGAGCACCATGCAAACGGTTCACCAGCCTACCATAGCGATGGTCACCGGAGCAACCGGGGCCATTGGGCAAGCCATTGCCCGCCAATTGGCCGAAAAGGGCCTGCACGTAACCCTGATTGCCCGCAACGAGGCCAAAGCACGCCAGACCGCAGACCGCATCATCCACCAGACCGGCAACCCCCACGTGCGCGTTGAGCTGGTCGACCTGTCGCGGCAGGCCGAAATTCTGGCCCTGGCCCGCCGCTGGGAAGGTCCCCTGCACGTGCTGGTCAACAACGCGGCCACTGCTCCCCGAACCCGGCAGGAAACCCCGGAGGGCATCGAGATGCAGTTTGCGGTGAATGTGCTGAGCTATCTGGGGATGACCCTGGCCTTTGCCGGTATTCTCAAGCAGTCCGCGCCGGCGCGGGTGGTCAACGTTGCCAGCTACTGGGCCGGCGACCTGGACCTGTCGGACCTGGAGTTCAAGCGCCGGCCTTACCGCAACGGAACCGCTTACCGGCAGTCCAAGCAGGCCAACCGCATGCTGACCGTGGCTCTGGCCGAGCGCTTTCAAAACGACGGCATCACGGTCAATGCCTGCCACCCCGGCGACGTGAACTCTACCCTGAGCAACAGCCTGGGGTTTGGGGGGAGCCAGTCGCCCGATGAAGGAGCCAGAACCCCGGTCTGGCTGGCAACCGGCCCTATCGGCGGGCAGGTGACCGGGAAGTATTTTGAACACCTCCGCCAGACCCCCTGCCGTTTTGCCACGGACCGCGAGGCCATCGAGGCCCTGTACCAGGTGTGTTTGGGATATTTGACAATCTAAAACAGCTTGCAAAAATTCCTATCCTGGTTAAAATAAGCAAGATAATGGACCGTTCCTGCGGGACAGCAACGGTGGATGAAAATGGAGGGGTAGCCGTCCTCGAATTTTTCACGAATGCACGAATTGATTGCCGCCGGCCATTCGTGTATTCGTGCCTTATTCGTGGACGGTTGCCCTACCCCAACGTTATTTTTTACGAGGAGGATTTGTAATGAATACAGAAAAACGCATCAGCCGCCGTCAGGCTCTGAAAACGCTGGCCGCTATCACCGGCGCGGTGTCGCTGGCCAGCCTGCCCAACTGGGAAAAACCGGTCATCGAAGTGGGTGCTTTACCGGCCCACGCCCAAACGTCTACATTAACAATATCCAATTTTACCGGGGAGATACCCAACATTAATAATTGTGAGGCTTCTTCGGGTATTGGTAG
>RFJV01000402.1 GCA_003694775.1 Chloroflexota bacterium
ACATCGCCCAGAACACGGGCCACACTGCCGCCTTCAGTTTCCGGGGCCGGCGTGGTGACATCGGGCCAGGGCATTGGCGTGCGCAGGTAGGCCCAGAGCCGGGCCAGGAGTCCCAGAATAAAGATGACACCGGCAACGTAGGCCAGGGCAATAATGATATAGGAAGCCAACATCCATAAGGCAGTAGAAGTGTCCATATCCGCAACCCAGTTTCTTGCCGCAGCAGGTTAAATTTGAGGGCAGGCGGTTACTGGCCGTACCCTCTCCCTTCAATGTAGTTCTGCAGGTCTTTGATAAAGGTGGCCTGTTCGGAAATGATTTCTTTGAGCACGTCGCCAATAGAAATCAGGCCAACCACCTTTTCATTTTCCACCACCGGCAAATGGCGCACCCGGTGGGTGGTCATCAATTCCATACATTCACGCAGGGTCTGGTCGGGGTGAACCACAATGGGGTCGGGGGTCATAATATCCCGCACCGGCGTCATCGGCGACGACTTGCCTTTGAGAATCACCTTACGGGCATAGTCGCGTTCAGACATAATGCCGACCAGCCGGTCGCCGTCCATCACCGCCAGCGCGCCGACATTTTTTTCGCTCATCAGCTTGAGCGCGTCGAACACAGCCGCGTCTGGCGAAATGGACCATACATCCTGGTACCCTTTGTCCCGGAGCACCTGTCTGACGGTAATCATGGTTTCCCTGCCTTTCAAGGTCATCAGACCGGAAGCAAAACCCTTGCGGAAAAAAGGACGGCTGACGACCGACGGCCTGGTTCATAGAATTGTTTCTGATTGTCTACGCCAATGCCCGGCGGCCATCAGCCATCCGTGACTTTAGAAACTGCCGGCAGGAATGCCGGTCAGTGGGGAGGACGAAATTACACGCACCCCGTAGGTTTGGGCAGGCCGGCAATTTTGCACGCGCCTTTGGCCGGTCCGCTTGGAAACAGCTCATAGATGTAGTTGAGCTTGAAACCGGTATCCTTGCACAGCTTGCGAATCATCGGCGCAATACCGTACTGCTGGTAGTAGTCGCGCAGGTAGTTGATGACCTTCCAGTGGTCTTCGGTCAGCTCTTCCACGTCTTCGGTTTTGGCGATAGCGCGGGCCAGCGCCTCTGTCCACACTTCGGGGTTCTGGATGAAACCGTCCTCGTCGACTTCTACCTGGATACCTTCCAGTTCAATTACCGGCATAGCTTACCTCCTTTGAAACAGTTGGTGAGTTGGTTAGTTGGTGAGTTTGTGAGTTAGAGAGTTTAGATTCCCCAATCTCCAATCTCCAATCTCTAATTTCCAATTTCCCCATCGCTAACCTGCCGGGCGGCGATATACACCCCATCCCCGCCCGGCAGACTGATTACGCTTCGGGCAGTTTGATGAACGTGGCTCCTCCAAAGGACGTAAACTCCAGGGTTCCGGCATTCACCAGTTCGGTGATGGCCTTTTTGGCCGTTCGATTGTCGATGCCCAGCCCCTTGGCTACGTCCTTGTGGGTCATCATTTTTCCTTTTTCCTTGAAGAACTCCACAATCTGGGTTTTGAGTTCTTCCGTTACCTCAGCCATAGGATTACCCCCTTACCATTTGAATGCTGGGGTTGACCGGTAGGTTTCGGGCGCCAGGGTGAAGTCGTCGATAAGCTGCATAGTGAAGGGGATACCGGTCAGCTCAAAGAAGCGTTCCCAACCGATTCGCTCAATCCATTCACCCATTCGTTCGTGCTTGCGGGCGTGTTTGGCCCAGGTTTCGATGATATTCTTGACCGCGCTGGTCACTTCCGGCCATCGAGGCGGGTTGTTGGGCAGGTAGGGGATGACCAGCCGCGAGAACTTGGGCGGCGTGCGGGCGCTGGAGATTTTGCCGCCCACCCAGATGGACACGCCGTCGCCCTGCGGGTCGGCCAGGGGCATACCGGGGCACATGGTGTAGCAGTTGCCGCAGTACATGCACCGCTCCTCGTTGACCTTGAGCGACTTGTTCTTGGGGTCCGGGCGGATAGCGCCGGTGGGGCATGCGGCAATCACATTGGGGATTTCGCACTTGGCCCGCACCGTATCGTGGTCGATGACCGGCGGCAGGCGGTGGATGCCCAGAATGGCGATGTCGGAGCAGTGGACCGCGCCGCACATGTTCAGACAGCAAGCCAGGGCCACCCGGCAGTAGGCCGGCAGTTTCCAGTCGACAAAGTATTCAAACAGCTCATCCATCACCGCCTTGACAATGCCGGAGGCGTCGGTGGCGGGGGTGTGGCAGTGAATCCAGCCCTGGGTGTGCACCGGGTTGCTCACCGAGTGCCCCGTCCCACCGACCACGTATCCTTTGGCCTTCAGGTGCTCCAGAAGCGGCTCCACCTTGTCCTTGTCCGACACCAGGAACTCCAGGTTGTGGCGGCTGGTAAAGCGCAGGTAGCCATCGCAGAACTCGTCGGCAATGTCGCACACGTCCTTAATCCAGAAGGTGCTGACCAGCCGCGGCGAGCCGACCCGCACGGTGTACAGCTCGTCGCCCGATTCGGCCACATGCTTGAGCACACCCGGCTTGATTCGTTCGTGGTACTTCCACTGGCCGTAATTTTTCTGTACGACCGGCGGGAGCATGTCTTTATAATAAGGAGGGCCGAAATCTGTTCTAGTGGCCATTTTTCCTCACCTCCTCAGGGTCCCAGAAGTAGTAGGGGTTGGCACGCGGCACTTTGACCATTTGCGGTACGGGCGGCAGACCTACAGCCTTCAGGAAGCTGCGCATACCCAGGCGGTTGATAAGCTCGCCCAGACGTTCGCGCATCTTGCCGTTTTCGTCCCACCACTCCCAGATTTTTTCCAGCAGTTCCTTGAACTCGGTATAGGGCGGCTCCATCTTCATAAAGGGGACAATCACCCACGAGAGCAGAGCACCGTGGACAATGGGGGCCTTGCCGCCGACCATAATGGTCGCCCCTCGTTCCACGCCGGGCCGCAGGGCTTTGGGCATCAGGTTGATGCAGTGCATACAGCGGTTGCATTCGGCGTTGTCGATGGTGAGGGTCTTGGTTTCCGCGTCCCAGCTCATACAGCCGGTGGGGCACATGTCCACCACCTCGGCCTGGATGTCGATGCCGTTGTTGGCGTATTCGGCCACCGCATCCGGGTCGATGCGGATGTTGTCGCGCCAGGTGCCGATGATGGAGATGTCGGAGCGGGGCACCGCGGCCACACAGTCGTTGGGACAGCCGGAGATTTTGATTTTGGACTTGTACGGGAACATCGGACGGTGCAGTTCGTCCTGATATTCCATGGTGATGTTGTACAGCAGGTCCAGGGTGTCGATGCAGGCATACTCGCACCGGCCCGGCCCTACACAGCAACTGGGCGTGCGCATGTCACTGCCAGACCCGCCCAGGTCGAAGCCGATTTCGGCCAGGTCATCGAAGCAGGGCTGGAGTTCTGCGGTCGGCGCACCGAGGAGAATGATGTCGCCGGTGGCTCCGTGCATATTGGTCAGCCCGCTACCGTGCTTTTCCCACACCTCGCACAGCTGGCGCAGTTTTTCCGTGGTGTAGAACCACCCGGAAGGCTGGTTTACCCGGAAGGTGTGGAATTCGGCCACACCGGGGAACTCTTCCGGCAGGTCGGAGTAGCGCCCGATGACGCCGCCGCCGTACCCCTTTACGCCCACAATCCCGCCGTGCTTCCAGTGGCCGATTTTGTCATTGTAGGACCGCTCCAATTGGCGGAGCAGGTCCTGGGCCATATGCTTGTTGGGCGCATTTTCTGCCGCCCGTTTGATTTCCGATACAAAGCTTGGCCATGGCCCTTTTTCAAGCTCATCGAGTTTGGGGGTTTCTGATTCTGCCATTACCATACCTCCATTTTCATCAGGATGCAGACCGCTCAATGGCGGTAGTGACCCCGGTAGACGGGGTCACCACCGTACAGCAAAGCACCTCCCTGCGGCTTAGAAGCCGAGCACGCCAAAAATAATGTAGGAGACCAGCAGGGCCAGGAGGGTATTGAAGACGGTCGCCGCCAGGTAAACGATGACCGGAGGCCAGCCCATCTTGCCGATTTCCTTAAACGACAGCTCCAGGCCAATGCAGAAGAAAGCCATCCCAAAGGCCCACTTGGTCCAGTTCTTCAGAATGCCTACCTGGTCCTTGGTCAGCCAGCCCACGGAGGCAATAATCGACACCAGGATGAAGGCCAGCACAAACTTGGGGAAGCGGTGCCAGATAACTGCCGCGCTGGGGCGTTCATCCGGCTTGCGTTCGACCACCATCACAAAGTACAGAGCCAGGAAGAAGGCGGCTACCCCAATCAGCACGTTCTGCGACATCTTGACCACCGCGGCGACTTGCTGGGCGGTTTCACCGTAGATGGTGCCCGCGCCCACCACCGCGGCAGTGGTGTCGATGTTGCCGCCAAACCAGCCGCCGGCCACGGCTTCCGGGAGATTCATAGCACTGGCGGCGTAGGGCATAAGAACCATCAGCGGCAAAGCGGTGATGATGACCAGGGCGGTGATGTAGGTGATTTCTTCCTTCTTCGCCAGCACCGACCCGGCCGCGGCAATGGCCGCCGACACACCGCAGATAGAAACCGCCGTCGCCATCACCGATTTCAGGGTTTCAGACAGGCCCATCTTGGTCGCCATCCACCAGGTGAAGAAGAAGACCGAAGTCACCATAATGAGGGCCTGAATGAGACCACCCAGCCCCTTGGCCATAATCTGCCCAAAGGCAATTTTGGACCCCATCATCACCAGGCCAATTTTCAGGTACAGTTCGGTCCGGACGGCGGGCATAATGAAATCGTGGGTATTGGTTGCCCGCAGGATACCGTTGACAATCAGGCCCAGAATAGCCGCCACCAGCGGGTATTCAAACGGGTTCTTGCCAATCCCCTGGGCCTTGAACCAGGACGAAATACCGGCATCAATCTCCGCAATCAGGAAGGTACAGAACAGCACCAGCACCAGACCTACCAGAAAGCCGGTGGTCTTGGACGACTGTTTTTCCGGAGCAACTGTGGCAGTTGTCATAATTTAAATCCTCCTCCACAAGATAATCCGACAGCTATTTCAGAAATCCGATGATGGGCCAGGGAATCTTCCCCAGCACACCAACCCATACCAGCACGGTAATGCCCAGGCCAATGATGACCGAGAGCCAATCCTCATTGAGCTTCATACGTTTAACCCTCCTTCGTTGAGTAGTAAATTATTTATTATTGATTTTGAGCCGGATACCGGCCCATTTAGCCGCAAACGCGGCTGTAACGCCCCGACCAGACCCCTGTTATCCGGTGCGTTCCCTTCCTTGCCGGCCCGAAAAATATCCCTCTTAATCCGCGCCTCCAATCTCGGGCCTGAACCGCTATCTCTATTGTATCGAATTTCACAGTCTATTTGAATAAGATTTGCCTTATCTTATCTAAGGATTTCCTTAGATGAGATAAGACAACCCTTATTGTTTGCAGGCAAACGGATGTGGTAGAATGTATGGGGGCGTGGGGAATAGAGATTGGAGATTAGGAGATTTAATGACGGTCTTCAGCCTTTAATCGCTTACCGTTCCCCTTTATCACTTGTACCTGTAAGGGTGTCTGTGCCCATCAGGGTGTTCTGCCTTCATCCTTTACTCAGGAGGTACAGAGTGGATACAACCGGACTGGTTGGCGTGATTACAGTAGTCATCCAGCTAATATTCCTGGAAGGCATTCTCTCCATTGACAATGCCGCGGTGCTGGGGGCGATGGTTTCGGTTCTGCCGCGAGACAAGCCGGTCCCCTACCCCCGACCGCTGAAATTCCTGCAAGGCTTCACCGACCGGGTGCTGGGAATGCAGCAGATGGCCGCTCTAAAGGTAGGTCTGTTGGGGGCGTACCTGGGCCGCGGGTTGATGCTGGTGCTGGCCGCCTGGGTCATTGCCAACCCCTTCCTCAAAATTCTGGGCGCGGCCTACCTGATTAAACTGGCCTTTGAACACCTGTCCCAGCCAGACCAGCCGGGAGAAGAAGAGGTGCTAGAAGCCCACCGCACTGCGGCCAGCGCCTTCTGGCTGGTGGTGCTGAACGTGGAGCTGGCCGACCTCGCCTTCAGCCTGGACAACGTGGTGGCCGCAGTGGCCTTGTCGAATGAACTGTGGGTGGTGATGCTGGGGGTGGCGCTGGGAATCATCACCATGCGCTTCGCCGCCGGTATTTTCACCTGGATGATTCGCCGCGAACCCATTCTGGAAACCGCGGCTTATATTGTGGTCTTCAACATCGGGGTTGAACTGCTTATCGCCGAGTTCTACCACGTCCACTTTGAAGCCTGGCAGAAATTTGTTATCTCGGCCGCAACCCTCATCCTGTGTGTGGTGTATGCCCATCTGTCCTTTCTCCATATTTTGGGGCCTGTCTTCCGCTGGTTAGGACAGGGTATGGGCAACATGAACGAACTGATAGATTGGGCCCTGTACCCGGTGGTGGCCGTACTGAAAATCTTGTTCCGGAAAGGAATGGCCCTGTACCACCGGCTGGCCCCGGCGCACTTCCATCATGAAGAAAACGTCGATGACGAGCTGGATACCTGCGCCGAAGAAGAGGAAGAAGAGCGGCTCGTGGTTCTGCAGTAAGAACCGGCCCAAAAACTATGGTGAATGTATCGATGAGCAAAAAACGTGCCAAAAAACCGTTTCCCGGCCAAAAAGAATCGCCCCGGAAGCAGACAGCCTGGCAGAAATGGCTGGTCATTATCCCTCTGACCCCCCTGGCCGCGGGCCTGCTTCTCATATTCAGTGCGGTGCTTGATGTGGTCGTCTGGATTTCTCCGCCGGCGCAGGCCCTGCTGGGCGGTCTGCTGGTGCTGGGCAGTTTTGTTCTGCTCAATGCCGTGCAGAAGCAGTGGACGCTGGCCGCGGGGTGGTTGCTGTTCGGGGTGGGCTTCTGGCTGTGGATAAACTGGTCGGGGACGTGGGTGCGGGGCACGGCGTACCTGGCCGGCGGGCTGGGACTTTACCTGATAGGCGTGGAGTTCGCCCGCCGGTACAAGGCCCAGCGACCTGCCGGAAAATCCCGCGCCCGTTGACAAAACTGCACGGGGCAGTCCTCCATGTTCGATAAACTCGGCAAACTGTTCCAATCCAGACCCCAGCGCCCCTACCGCCTGTTCCAGATTGAACCATCCCTGGAATGCAACCTGGACTGCGTGATGTGCCCCTGGCGCGAACTGCGCCCGGAATCGGCCCAGATGAGCTGGGAAACCTTCAGCCGCATCGCCGCATACCTGCCGCTGGCCCAGGGGGTCGATTTTACCGGCGGCGGCGAACCCACCACCAACCCCCTGCTGGACGAAATGGTCCGCTCCGCCAGAGAAGCCGGCTGTACCGTTGGCTTCAGTACCAACGCCACCCTGCTGGACCAGGGCCTGGCCGAAACGCTGGTCGCCCTGGGGCAGGACTGGATTTCCTTTTCCGTCGACGGAGCCACCGCCGAAACCTACGAGCGCATCCGGCAAGGTTCCAGCTTCGACACCGTTCTGCAGAACATCGAAACCCTGCACCGCATCAAGCAGAAGCGCGGAGTCCAAACCCCGCGCATGATGATGGTCTTTGTGATGATGCAGGAAAACTACCACGAACTGCCCCGCTACGTGGAGCTGGCCCACGAGCTGGGCGTCGAGCATATCATCTTCAAAAACCTGGATGTCATCCTGAAAGACGAGGACGACCGCCGGCGAATGTTCAGCCACAACGGCGTAGTCGCCCCCGACCTGGAGCAGACCCTGGCCGAAGCCAAACGGCTGGCCCGCCAGCACGCCATCGGCCTGCGCCTGTACGAGCTTCAGCCGCGGGAACAGCCCATCTGCGAGCACGACCCCCTGCACAACCTGTTTTTCAACTGGGCCGGACTGGTGTCGCCCTGCATCACCCTGGCCTATGCCGAACAGCGTGTCTTCAACGGCCAGCAGATTTTTGTCCCCCCCCGCCAGTTTGGCGACATCAACCGCCAGACGCTGGAAGAAATCTGGCACCAGCCCGACTACCAGGCCTTTCGCCACACCTTCCAGGCGCGGGTGCGCCACCAGCGGGAGGCTCTGCTCAGTGCCCTGGTCGGCAGTGAGTCTGGCGACCAGCCCCTGCCTCCCGCCCCGGATGTCTGCCAGACCTGCTACTACCTGTACGGAATTTAGGAAGACCGGTCATGAAAAACCACCTGCGCGAACTGCTGGTCGCCCGGAATTTTTCCGCCATCCAGGAGATGGCCTCGCGCCACCGGCGTACGCTCAGCTTTCTGACCGCCCTCACCTACGATGACGACCCCCTCATTGGCTGGCGGGCGGTCGAAGCCATTGGCCTGGCCGCGGCCCGCATCGCCGATGAGGACGACCCGGAATACGTGCGCGTCCACCTGCGGCGGATGCAGTGGCTCCTCAACGACGAGTCCGGCGGCATCGGCTGGCACCTGCCGGAAGCCATGGCCGAAATCATCTACCACCGCCCCCACCTGTTTGCCGAATTCGTGCCCATCGTCATCTCCCTGTTCGATATGGAAGAGGAGGATGTTGCCAAATTCCGGCCCGGCATCCTCTGGGCCGTGGGCCGGCTGGCGCAGATTTTCCCTCCAGAGCGGATGTCCCCGGCGCGTCCCTGGGTGGTTCCCTGCCTGGATTCGCCCGACCCGCAAACGCGGGGGATGGCCGTCTGGTGCCTGTCTCATCTGGGCGACACCCAACCGCTGTCCGACCGCCCCGCCCTGCAAACCGACCCCGCGACGGTGGTTCTCTACCACCATGGTCAATTGGTCCGGCATCCGGTGGCAGAACTGGTACAGAAGGCATTGAGGGGATTGGAGATTGGAGATTAGAGATTGGAGATTAGAGATTAGAGATTGGAGATTAGAGATTGGAGATTGATGATTCTAAACTCACCAACTCGCCAACTCCCTAACTCCCCAACTAACCAACTAACCAACTCTCCAACTCTCCAACTCCCAAACTAATCAGCGATGGAACTGTTTACCACGGTCGGAACAACGCTGGAAGGCCCCAACGGCCGCTACCGGGTCATCAAAGAAGTGGCCCGCGGCGGCATGGGCGCGGTCTACCGCGCCGAAGACCTGACCCACCAGCGGTATGTCGCCATCAAAGAAGCCTGCCTGGACCCCGTGGCCTGCGAAGGCAAGCGGGACCAGATTCGGGCGCGACTGCTCCACGAAATGCGCATCCTCAAACCGCTGAGCCACCCCTGCATCCCCCGGATTTTTGACCAGTTCTCCAGCCACAACAACGAGTACCTGGTGATGGAATTCATCGAAGGGCAAACGCTGATGCAGATTCAACAGCGCACGCTCAGACAAAAGCGGTTGCTGGAAGAACCGCGGGTGCTGGGCTGGCTCATCCAGGTGCTGGACGCCCTGGATTACCTGCACACCCGGCCCCAGCCCATCATCCACCGGGACATCAAGCCGGAAAACCTGATTTTGACCCCCGACGGGCGGGTGATGCTGGTCGATTTTGGTTTGATGAAGCAGGTAGAGGAACAGCTTTCGGAAACCGGCCCCCTCACCGAAGCCACGGGCACGGTGGAGTACGCCCCGCCGGAGCAGTACGCCCAGAGCGGCGCCTCCACCGACGCCCGCAGTGACATTTACAGCCTCGGCGCCACTTTTTACTACCTCCTGGCTGGCCGGCTTCCCCCCCGCTCCGTTGACCGGATGATGCCCCTGTCTATCGATGTCACCCGCAAACCACCATCCCTGCGCAAAATCAACCCCACCGTCTCGGCCCGGACGGAGCAGGTCATCTTCAAGGCACTGGAAGTGGACCCGGAACATCGCTACCAGTCCGCGGCCCAGATGCGCCGGGCACTCCTGCCGCCCCGCCGGTTCATCCTCCTGCCGTTTTAGCCACCGCCCCCAAGGGTGCGTTTCAATTTGGGGGCAAACAGGATATCCGCCTACAGCATCATGGTAGCTGGGGCATCCCTATGCCCCAGAAAATGGGCCCGGCATAGGGATGCCGGCCCTACCGCCAATCAAAATTCG
>RFJV01000055.1 GCA_003694775.1 Chloroflexota bacterium
CCGCGGTTATTGGCGCGGGCCGCATTGGCATCCGCCCCGCAGGCAGTCAGCAGAACCATCCCGATGAGGAGGATGAACAGCCGGGTGTTCCAGGTTGATTTTTGAGTTTTGAGTTTTGAATTTTTATCTCGCATCTCGCACCTCACATCCCACATCCCCAATCGTCAATCGTCAATCGTAAATCGTCAATCGTAAATCGTAAATCCCCAATCGTCTCACTCTCCCGCCCCCACCGTCACCGGGCCGACCTGTTCCGGCTGGTCGACCCGCTGGCCGACCCGGTCGGGAATCAGCTCGGCGACGACCAGAGCCAGGATAGCCAGCCCCAGGAACCACTGGAACCGCTCCACCCGCCGCGTTTCAAACCGGCTCTCCAGCTCACCGGCCTGCAGTTCGGCGATGGCATCGGCCAGAAAGCCGATTTCACGGCCATCCGGAACGGCCCGGAAATACTGCCCGCCGGTCATAATGGTGATTTGCTGGAGGGTAGTCTCGTCCAGGCGGGTCAGCACAATTTCCCCGTTCTGGTCTCGCTTGTAGCCCAGCAGTTCTCCTGCGGGGCCGTATTCGGGAATCGGCTCACCATCGGGCGAGCCAAACCCGATGGCAAAAATCATAATGCCTTCGTCCGCGGCTTTTTGGGCCGCTTCCAGCACGTCCCCCTCGTGGCTTTCCCCGTCGGTCAGAACAATGATGACCCGCTGGGCGGCCCGTTTTTCGTTGAAGCTGTTGATGGCAATGTTGATGGCCTCGGCCAGGTTGGTGCCGGGCCGGGAAATCAGCCCCGGCTGGGCCGCGTCGAGAAACATCCGGGCGGTAGCGAAGTCGGAGGTCAGCGGGAACTGCAGAAAGGCCGCGCCAGAAAAGAGCACCAGACCGATTTCGTTGCCTTCCAGCCGGTCCATCATCTCCGACACTTCCAGCTTGGCCCGCTCCAGGCGGTTGGGCTTTAGGTCTTCGGCCAGCATACTCTGGGAAATATCCAGGGCGACCATAATTTCCACGCCCCGGCGCTCCACGTACTCAATCCGACTGCCCCACCGGGGCCGGGCCAGGGTGACGATGAGCAGGGCCAGGGCCGTAAACCAGAGAATCGTCTGCCAGCGGCGTCCGGTGTGGTTTACCGACGCGCTGAGCCGGGCAATCAGGGCCGGCGAGCCGAGCCGGCCCAGCTTCCGGGCCTGCCGGCGGTCCAGCCAGAACAGGAACAGCCCCAGCAGAACCAGGGGAATAAAGCAGGCAAAATAGTTGGGTTGGGCAAAATCCATCGCTCGGTTCCTGCCTACGGAATGGTCCGCAGAATTGTCTTGCGCAGTAAAACTTCCAGAGTCAGCAGAAAAACAGCCGGAATGATGAACCACGGCGCCAGTTCGGTGTAGCGGGTAAACCGCTTGACCTCCACCTTTGAGCGCTCCAGGGTGTTGATAGTGTCGTAGATTTGCTGTAGCCCCGCGCTGTCCTCGGCCCGGAAGTAGAGACCGCCGGTGATGTCGGCAATCTGGCGCAGGGTTTCCTCGTCAATCTCCGAGTCCCGGTACTCGATGCGCCCGTCGGGGAAGGGGAGCGGGGCCGGGCCGGGCCGCGCCGCGCCGATGGTGTACACCCGGATGTCCAGGGCGCGGGCAATTTCTGCCGCGGTCAGCGGGTCAATCTGGCCGGAATTGTTGGCCCCGTCGGTCAGCAGAACAATGACCCGGCTTTCGGCTTTGGAATCCCTCAGCATATTGGCCGCGTTTGCCAGCCCCAGGCCAATGGCCGTCCCGCTGTCCAGACCGATGTCCCACGATACCTGGGTTTCGTCCAGCACCCGCTCCAGCACCTGGTAATCCAGGGTGGGCGGCACCTGGCTGAACGCCTCGGAGGCAAAGACCACCAGGCCGATGCGGTCGTACTGGCGCTGGCGGATGAAGTCGCGAATAACCGCCTTGGCCGCGCCCAGGCGGTTGGGTTCAAAATCCAGAGCGGCCATACTGCCGGAAATGTCCAGCACAATGGCAATATCGATGCCCTCGCCAAAGACCACCTCGCGGGCGTTGCCGGCCTGCGGACGGGCCAGGGCTACAATCAGCAGGGCCAGGGCGACCAGCCGGAGGGCGGGCAGAATGGGGCGGGCGCGCTGTCGCCACGACGGGCGGGGCGGCAGAACCAGCCGCACATCGGAGTAGCGCAGGGCCGCGGGCCGGTAGCGCTGGCGGGCCAGGAATCGCTGGAGGGCCAGCAGGAGCGGGGCCAGCAGGAGCAGGAGGAGCCACGGCGAGGCAAAACGGGTGATGTCGGGCATCATTCTGCCTCCTTGTCCGCCTGTGCCGGAGCGGGCGCCGGCGTGGTGGCGAGCACCAGCGCTCGTGCCCGGCCAACCAGGCTGGATACCTCCGCCGGAGAGGGGCGGTAGCGGGCAAATTTCACCAGGTCGCCTTCGGAAAAGAGGTTCATAAATTCCTGATAGCTTCGCATAGTGATACCGGTTTGCCGCAGGCTGGCCCGGATTTCGGCAGTGGTTTGCTCCAGAGCCGGCAGGCGGTACCGGTTTTCAATGTACTGCCGCAGGCAGTCGGTCACCAGGCTGTAGTGCTGTTTGACCAGTCCCTGGTCGGGCAGGTTGAGCGCTTCGATGCGGGCCAGTTCGGCCAGGGCAATCTCTTCCGGCGGCCGCGGGTCGGCAACAACGGGCACCGGCGCGTCGACCAGAGCCGGACGGGGCCGCAGGCGGTGGTACAGCCACAGTCCTGCCCCGGCCAGCAGGCCGCCGGTCAGCATGGTCAGCAGAATACCGCCAACCACGTAGGGCCAGATGGGCGGCACGGGCATATCGATTTGAGGCTTCAGGTCGCGCAGTTCCAGGTCGTCGGTCAGCACACTGGTGATATTGATGACCACCACCGGCGCGGCCAGCTCCTCGATGGTCTCATCCATCATTCGGTGTGTCACCACCAGCCGCGGGGTCTGGTGTGGACCCGGTTCAAAGGCGCGGACCACTATCTGCTTGCGGGTGACCGCGGTCCCGTCGATGTTGGTGATGGTTTCCGGCGGGGTCTGGCTGACCACCTCCAGCGAGTCCCACTGCTCCGGGACCTGCGGCAGGATGACCTGCGACCGGGCCGGGTGGCGGACTTCCAGGTGCAGGGTAATCAGGTCGCCCACGGTGAGGGCGCGGGCCGCGTCTGCCGGGTCCAGGAAAAAATCTACCTCGGCGTCGATGGGGGTCTGGGCCAGGGCCGGCACGGCAACCGCCAGGATGAAGCCCACAAGCAGGATAACAGCCGGCAGGAAATACCGGTTTCGCGGCGATTTCTGCCGGCCAGCGGAGTATTCAGTGTTCAGGGGGTGGTTCCGGTTGCGTAACATTGCCGTCCTGTTCATCCCCGGCGCCGCAAACGGCGGGCGCGGCGCTCAAAAAAGTTTGCCAGCGGGGTTACATATTCGGCGTCGGTCGAAATGTCGATGCGGTCTACCTTGGTGCGGCGGAACACGCGGTTGCGGGCCGTGTGCAGTTCGGCGACCCGCTCCCGGTAGGCTTCACGCCACTGCCGGTTGCTGGTATCGACCCACTGAAGCTGGCCGGTTTCGGCATCTTCCAGGGCCACCAGACCGATGCCGGGCCAGTCGGCCTGTTCGCGCGGGTCGTTGAGGGTCACGGCGATGACATCGTGGCGGCGGTTGGTAATCTGCAGGGCCGGGCGGTAGCTTTCCGGCGGGGCCAGGAAGTCGGAAATGAGAAACAGGATGCCGCGGCGCTTGAGCATCCGGTTGATGCTGTCCAGGCCCAGCTTCAGGTTGGTCCCCTTTCCGGCGGGCTGAAAGGCCAGCAGGTCCCGGATGAGCCGCAGAACATGCTGGCGGCCCTTGCGCGGTGGGATGAACAGTTCAATCCGGTCGGTGAAGATGAGCAGGCCCACCTTGTCGTTGTTGGTGATGGCCGAAAAGGCCAGCACCGCGGCCAGTTCCGCGGCAATTTCCCGCTTGAACCGGTTGACCGTACCGAACTGCCCGGAGGCACTGGCATCGAACAGCAGGATGACGGTCAGCTCCCGTTCCTCGACGTACCGCTTGACAAACGGCTCGCCGGTGCGGGCGGTCACCTTCCAGTCGATGGTGCGCACTTCGTCGCCGGGCTGGTAGGGCCGTACCTCGTCGAACTCCATCCCCCGGCCTTTGAAGATGGCGTGGTACTCGCCGGCAAAGCTGTTGTTGACCAGCCGGCGGGTGCGTATTTCGATGCGGCGAATTTTCTTTATCAGTTCGGGTGTCAGCATGGTAGTTTGGGAGTTGGAGAGTTGGTGAGTTTGAGAGTTTGGGAGTTTGAGAGTTGGTGAGTTTAGATTAATCTCCCTGTCTCCCTGTCTCCCTGTCTCC
>RFJV01000403.1 GCA_003694775.1 Chloroflexota bacterium
GCGGTCAGGAAATCGGCGATGTTGTTGATGAAGACGCCGTTGTTCTCTGCGGCGCTGTACGGCTCGGTAAAGAAGGTCAGGTCGCCCAGGGCCAGCACCTGGTCGTTGGTGGTCAGGGCCGCGGCGGCCAGGGTGCGTCCCCCTTCGCTCACGGAGGAATAGGTGGTTTCATCGCCAAAGATAATTTCGTGGCCCGGCGCGCTGACGGAACTGCCGGAATAAAAAATGAGTCTGGCATCCTCGTCCAATCCCTCGGTGAGCGGACTTTTGGCAAAGCGGGTGTAGACCACGTTGCGGTAGTTGTTGTCGTTGTGCTCCAGGCTGTAGAGGTAATCGTTGGGGTAGATGATGCCGAACGTTTCGGCAATGCTGTTCAGAGCCTCTACGGCAATGGTGCGGGTTGGGTCGCCGATGATGAGCAGGCGTCCGCCCTTGTTCACAAACTGTTCAATCAGGGCCGCTTCTTCCGGGGTGTACTCCACCCGCGGCAGGGGCAGGATAAGGGCTTTGGCATAGCGCAGGGTATCGGCCAGGGTTTTGGCTTCCAGGCCGGCCTCTTCGGCATCGTCGGGGTTGAGCAGGACCTCGTAGCTGTAGCCGCGGGAGACAATGCGGGAGAAAAGGACGTTCAGCTCCTCGATGAAGAGGGCGTTATCGTGGGCGTAATCCACCGCCACCACCCCGCGGCTGACCTGCGGATTGTCGACCGCCTCCAGCCGGGCGGCCACTGCGGCCACCTCGATATTATCTTCCGGCAGAGGCCGGTCGGGCGGGGTGTAGCTGGTAAAGCCGTAATAGAGCAAACGCCCGCCAATAATGACGGCAACAACCAGAACGGCAAGCCAGATGAGTTTTCGCATCGGTTACTCCAGGGGAATATAAAGCTGGTAGAAGCTGGGCCACTCCACTTCCTCGGTGGTCAGGTTGATTTCCGGTTGGGCGGCCAGCTTTTCGTACAGGGCCTGGGCCGCGGCCAGCCGTTCGCCCTCCAGGGACGCCAGATATTCCGTGCGTACGTCTACCACCTCATAATGCTTCAGGTTGGCCAGCGCCGCGGCCCGGTCGATGGCATCGAGCAGAGAGCCAAGATGGTCAATCAGGCCGTACGCTTTGGCCTCTACGCCAATCCAGATTTCCCCGGTCGCCACTTCGTCGGGGGTCAGTTTGAGCGGGTTCGGCGCGGCAGACCGCTCGGCGACCACGCTGTCGCGGAAGTTGGCGTGGAGCAGGTCCAGCATCTGGAGCCAGCTTGTCGCCGACCCGCCGGTAGACTTGAAGGGACCGGTGGTGATGAACCGTTCGCTCAGCACCTCCGGCTGGGGCTGGCCCATAATGACCCCCACATTGCCGATGATGGAGGCCGGTTTGGCATAGATTTCGTTAGCGGCCACGCCAATCTGGTAGGCCGCGCTGGCGGCCAGAGTGTCCATACTGGCGACTACCGGTTTCTTTTCCCGCAGATTGCGCACCATGTAGTAAATATCGTGGCCGTCGGCGGCATTTCCGCCGGGGCTGTTGATGACCAGCACCACTGCCTTGATGTCCCGCGCCTGGATGGCGTATTCAATTTCCTGGGTCAGCGCCTGGGTCAGAAAACTGCCGACCTGGGTGTCCACGTAAATCAGGCCAACCTTGGGTGTGGGAATCAGCCAGCGGGCCAGGTAGTAACCGGCCACTGCGGCCACCGCCAGCACGATGACGGTCAAAGCCACCTTTTCGGCTATGGTCTGCGCCGAAGGGGGGGACTGTTCCTTTGGGTCGGTCATAGCGCCTCCTTAAAAGAATGAGGGAGGGAGGTCGGAAGGCGGAAGGATGAGGGAGGAAGGAGGAAGGAGGAAGGATGAGGGATGAATCTCCAATCTCCCAATCTCCACGTTTACAATTTTGTCATTATATTATACACGTTCCGGCGTCGGTATCAAGTGGAATTTGGTTTCACCGCCCAAAACAGGCCGTAATCAATCATTCCCAGCCGCAGGGCGCGGTGAGAGGCCAGTACATGCTCGTATACGTTGTCCAGGTTGGCCCCGGTGCGCCATTTGAGGTAGCGGGCATAGGTACGGTACAGCCACGGCCACTTCGACAGCCACAGGAAGATGGCGCAGTCCCGGTTGAGGATGTCCAGGTTGCAGCGGGTGACGATTTCGGCGCGGCGCAGTTCCAGGCCGGCCTCGGCAATGGCCCGACGGTAGCTGTCGAAGGATTCCAGGTAAGGAACATCCCACACCCGCAGAAAATCGGCGTAAATCTGCCGGTTTTCCTCCGACGCGGCCGCTACCTCTTCCACCACCAGCAGGTCGGCAAAGGTGAACGCGCCGCCGGGCTTGAGCACGCGGGCGGCTTCGCGCAGAAAGACCGGCTTGTCGGGGAAATGGGCCGGAGACTCAATAGACCAGACCAGGGGAAAGCTGGCCGCGGGCAGGGGCAGGCGGAGGGAGTTGCCCATACTGAAGCGCACATTGGGCCAGACCTGCCGGTCACGGGCATTTTGGGTGGCCCGCCAGGCATTATAGGGAGTGATGTCCACGCCGGTTACGTGCAGACCGTACCGCCGGCGGGCGTGAATGGCCGCCCCGCCCCGACCGGAGGCAATGTCGAGCAGGCGGCGGTCGCCGGTGTGGGGGCCGCGGGCGTGCAGGTCCAGCAGACCATCGGCCAGCCGGTTAATCAACCGCAAGTGGGTGTTGACATGCAGGTGGTACTGTCCGGGCCGGGAGTAGCCCACATTCAGGTAGGACTCCATATCGGACCACTGGCTCAGGTAAAGGTACAGGTCGGCGTGGGGATTGCGGTAGCTGTACTGGCCGTGCACATCGCCGACACTCCAGGTGGGATTTTTGATAGCCGCAGGTGAGGTTTTCATTGAATGCTGAATTTTGAGTTTTGAATTTTGAATTTCGTGCTTTCGTGTCTTTCGTGTCTTTCGTGCTCTCGTTCGTGTTAGTATACGCGTTCCCGGCCATCTGACAAAGAAAGGTTCGGGGGCGTTTCTTTTTTTGCAACCGGAGCCGTCCACGAAAATTTCACGAATACACGAATACCCGACCTGTCCCCGCCAGGGGGATAGTAGCCCCGGCATCCGTAGCCCCGGCATCC
>RFJV01000404.1 GCA_003694775.1 Chloroflexota bacterium
CGGTTGCCTGACCTTTGTGCCTTCGCGTCTTTAGACAAGGAATAACTCACACAAAGACACAAAGACACTGAGAAAAAGAAATGACCGAAAATGATATTGGTAAAGTAATTGTAGATTGTGCGGTACGATTACATATGGCATTAGGACCAGGTCTTCTGGAGAGCGTGTACGAAGTACTGCTTGTACACCTTCTAAAACAGAGAGGCTTAAAGGTAGAACGTCAGGTTCCGATTTCGATTGAATTTGATGGTATCCGCTTTGATGAAGGATTTCGTGCCGATATTATCGTAGAAAACAAAGTCATCATCGAACTGAAATCGGTTGAAAAAGTCAGTAAGGCTCATAAAAAGCAGGTTCTAACCTATCTCAAACTGAGCGGAATGAAATTAGGTTATTTGCTTAACTTTGGCGAAGCTGTGATGAAAAACGGTATCCACCGTATCATCAACGGGTATATCAGATAAAATTTTGCATCTGTTCAGTCTGAAAGCCCAGAACCAAAAAATTTCACATGGGAACCAAAGACACAAAGATTTGTAAAAAAAATCTCTGTGTCTCCGTGTCTTTGTGTGAGAATTCATCATTAATTAAATTAACGGAGGTGCGCTTCCCGTATCTCGCCAACTCACCAGAGGTGTTCATTATGACCCAAGCCAAAACATTTGCCGAATTGATGGAACGTATGCCCCGTTTGCTGGCGCCCAGCCTGGCCCGCGACTGGCCCAACCTGCCCATCGACCGGGCCGAGGGGATGTACCTGTTCGACACGCAGGGCCGGCGCTACCTGGATTTCACTGCCGGCCTGGCCGTGATGAATGTGGGACACTGCCACCCGCGGGTGGTAGCCGCGGCCCAGGCCCAGACCGCGCGGATGATTCACTCCGCGGTGGGCGTCACCCAGGTAGAATCCCTGCTTCGTCTGGCCGAGGCGCTGATTGAAGTCCTGCCGCCCGGCCTGGACACATTCTTCTTCAGCAACAGCGGCTCCGAAGCTATCGAAGGCGCGCTCAAGCTGGCCCGCTACGCCACCGGACGGCCCGGCTTCATTGCCTTCTGGGGCGGCTTCCACGGCCGCACCCTGGCCGCGGCCGCGCTGACCACCAGTAAAGGCAAATACCGCCGCCGCTACGAACCGATGCTCCCCGGCGTCTACTTTGCCGATTACCCCTACTGCTACCGCTGTCCCCTGGGGAAAGCACCGGAAACCTGCCAGATGGAGTGCATGCGCAGTCTGGACAACCTGTTCGAGCGGGCCATTGCCCCCTCGGAAGTGGCGGCTATCATCGTGGAACCGGTCCAGGGCGAGGCCGGCTTTGTGGTTCCCCCGCCGGATTTCCTGCACCACCTGCGCCGCATCTGCGACGAGCACGGCATCCTGCTGATTTTCGACGAAATCCAGACCGGCTTTGGCCGCACCGGGCAGATGTTCGCCGCCCAGACGTTCGGGGTGACGCCGGACGTGATGGCCATTGCCAAATCCATCGGTTCCGGCTTCCCCCTGAGCGCGGTAGTTGCCAGCCGGGACCTGATGGAAAAATGGGGACCGGCCAGCCACAGCACCACTTTTGGCGGCAACCCGGTGGCCGCGGCGGCAGGTCTGGCCGTGCTGGACGTTATCCGGGAAGAAAACCTGCTGGAAAACTGCCGCCGGATGGGCCAGAAGCTCCTGGCCGGCGCCCGCGACCTGCAGAACCGCTACCCCATCATCGGCGATGTGCGCGGCGTGGGGTTGATGGTCGGTCTGGAGATGGTCATCCCGGACGGCGGGCAGACCCCCAACCCGGACGCGGCCCGCAATCTGCTGAACGAATGCCTGTCGCGGGGACTCCTCCTCTACTCTGCCGGCCTGTACAGCCACGTCATCCGCATCTTCCCGCCGCTGATAGTCAACGACGCCCAGATTGACGAAGCCCTGCACATCCTGGATGAAAGTTTAGCCGCGTGTGGATAAGTAGGGCAACTGCTAGCAGTTGCCCTGCTATACCTTTACAAGGAGATGAACCAATGCCCCCCACCGATTCTGCCATCGAACTGGGCGACGCGCTCCGCCGCGCCGTCCGCGGGGAAGTGCGGTTCGACCGGCTGACCCGCCAAATCTACAGCACCGACGCCTCCAGCTACCGCATCGTCCCTGCCGGGGTGGTCACCCCCCGCGACGTGGACGACGTGGCCGCGGTGATGGAGGTCATTAACCGGTACAGCGCCTCCACCGTGCCGCGGGGCGGCGGGAGCAGTCTCTCCGGGCAGACCGTCGGGCCTGGCGTGGTGGTGGATTTCTCCCGCCATCTGAACCGGGTGCTGGAAATCAACCCGGAAGCAGGCTGGGCGCGGGTAGAAGCCGGCCTGGTGCTGGACCAGCTCAACGCGGCCGCCGCGGCCCACGGCCTGATGGTCGGCCCGGACCCGGCCTCCAGCCGGGTCGCCACGCTGGGCGGAATGAGCGCCAACAACTCCACCGGCGTGCACTCCATCCGCTACGGCCTGATGATTGACCACATCCAGGCCGTGGACGCGGTGCTGTCCGACGGCAGTGTGGTCCATTTTGGCCCCAAAACCCCGGCAGAAGTGGAGGCCCTGGCCCGGCAGGACACGCTGGAAGGCCGGCTCTACCGGGAAATCCCCCGCCTGCTGGCCGAGTACCGGGACGACATCCACCAGCGATACCCCCGCACCTGGCGCAACGTGGCCGGCTACAACCTCAACCGCCTGCTGGCCGCGCAGGAAGCGGGCCAGCCATTCAACCTGGCCCCGCTGATTGTGGGCAGTGAAGGCACGCTGGCCCACATCGTCCGCCTGCAGGTGGGCCTGGTTCCCAAACCGGCCCACGTGCGGCTGGTGGTGCTCCACTTTGACGACCTGCGCGCCGCGCTGGAGCGGGTCCCCTTCCTGCTGGAGCACAACCCGTCGGCAGTGGAACTGCTCAGCGGGCATATGATTCGGCTGGCGCGCGGTCACGCCGGCTACCGCCAGCGGGTCAACCGTTTTGTGGAGGGCGACCCCCATTCTCTGCTGATTGTCGAATTTTCGGGCGGCCAGCCCGCCGCGCTGGCCGCGGCCCGCGATAAGCTGGTCGACGCGCTGGGCCGCGACGGCTACCGCCACCCCATCATCGACTGCGCCACGCCGGAGGCGGTCAGCAATCTGTGGTCGGTGCGGAAGGACACCCTGGGGCTGATAATGAGCATGCCCGGCGACGCCAAGCCGCTCTCCTTTGTGGACGACGCGGCTGTGCCCATCGAGGAGCTGGCCGGCTACGCCCTGGAGGTGGACCAGGTCTGCCGGGAGGCCGGGCTGGAAGTAGCCTTCGACGCCCACGCGTCGGCAGGCTGTCTGCACATCACGCCGATTATCAGCCTGAAAACGGAACAGGGCCTGCGCCAGATGAAAACCATCTCCCAGGCGGTGATGAAAATTGCCATCGCCCACCACGGAACCACCACCGGCGAACACGGCGAAGGGCTGGCCAGAAGCTACTACAACGAACAGCTATACGGCCCGCGGCTTCACCGGGCCTTCCGGCAGGTCAAAAGTCTGTTCGACCCCCACAACCGGATGAACCCCGGCAAAATCATCGACGCGCCGGAACCGTGGGACCCGGCGGTTCTGCGTTTTTACCCCGGCTACCAGACACCGCTCCAGCCGGAAACCACCTGGTTCGACTACTCGCCGCACCGGGATATGGCCGGTCTGGTGGAGATGTGCAACGGGCAGGGGCTGTGCCGCAACCTGGGGCCAGGGGTGATGTGCCCCTCCTACCGGGCCACCCGCGACGAACGGCACGCCACCCGCGGCCGGGCCAACGCGCTCCGGGCCGCGCTCACCGGCGACCTCGGCCCCGACGGCCTCGGTAGCCACTCGCTATACGAAGTTCTGGACCTGTGTCTGGAGTGCAAGGCCTGCAAGCGGGAGTGCTCCACCGGCGTGGATATGGCTAAACTCAAGTATGAATTCCTGGCCCAG
>RFJV01000405.1 GCA_003694775.1 Chloroflexota bacterium
CTTCCGTCTTTCTCTGCCACCAGAGGCGAGCCGTTTCTGACGGCGACAATTTCGGCGATGATACCGAGGGCAATTTCGGTGGGGTCGCGGCGGCCAATATCCAGGCCGATGGGCGCGTGCAGGCGGTCAATCTGGGCCTGGGTCAGACCGGCCTGCCGGAGCCGTTCCAGGCGCAGGGCATTGGTACGGGTACTGCCCAGCGCGCCCACATAAAAGGCCTGGCTCGGCAAAGCGACCAGCAGAGCGGGGTCGTCTATCTTGGGGTCGTGCGTTACGGTGACTACGGCGGTATCGCCGGTCAGTCCAATTTCCGGCAGGGCCTCATCGGGCCAGCGATTGATGATATGGTCAACATGGGGAAACCGCTCCGGTGAGGCAAAGACAGTACGCGGGTCGACCAGATAAGTGGTAAACCCCAGCGGGCGGGCAAAGTGCACCAGGTCTACGGCAATGTGTACCCCACCCACAATGATGAGCCGCGGCGACGGGCGGTGCACGTCAAAAAACACCTCGATACCGTCGGCATACTTGCCTGCCGGTCCGTACCGACGGCTGTCCGTGGTCCGGTAGCGCAGAAGGTCACGGGCATCGGACAGAATCTGCCCGGCCCAGGGGGTTTCCAGCAGAGGGCCGGCGGGAGGGTCGTTGTCGGGGATAACGGCCTTTGTGCCCAGCAGTTCCTGCGGCCCGCGCACTATCACTGCCAGGGCCACGGCCCGGTCCTGTTTGATGTACGATTTCAGCAGGTCGAACAGTGACATCAGCCGCACCTACCAGTCCAGACGTTCTACAAAAATATCAATTTTACCGCCGCAGGTCAACCCGACCTCCCAGGCCAGGTCGTCGGCAACGCCGTAGTGCAGAAGTTTGGGTCGTCCGGTTTTGAGCACCTGCATAGCCTCCTCGTAGACCGCGTTCTCCACACAGCCGGCACTGACCGAGCCGACCATTTCCCCGCGGTGGTTGACCGCCATTTTGGCGCCGGGCTGTCGGGGGGATGACCCCCAGGTATTGATGACCGTGGCGATGGCAATCCTGTCGCCGCGGGCCTGCCAGGCTTCAATTTGAGGCAAAATTTCTTTCACCGTACAGCTCCTTTATGGCAAAGTAGCAAAGTAGCAAGGTAGCAAAGTAGCAGGTAGCAAGGTTGCAGGGTAGCAGGGCAAGCACCAGCACCTGGGATCCTGACTGTCCCGGTCGGCCACCTGGGATCCCGACCGTCCCGGTCGGCCAGGAGGGTAGTCCCGGCATCCCTATGCCGGACGGAGTGCAAGCCCCCTTCATCCCTCATCCCTCATCCCTCATCCTTCCTTTTCCTTCCCTCTCCAGCCATTCTTCGCGCAGTTTGCGCCGCAGGACTTTTCCGGCCAGGGTTTTGGGCAGTTCCTCCCGAAAGACTACCAGCCGGGGCTGTTTGTACGGCGCCAGCCGCTCCCGGCAGAAGGAGCGAATCTCCGCCGCGGTCGCCGTTTGGCCCGGCTTGAGGGTGACAAAGGCGGCAATCTTCTCTCCCCGCAGGCCGTCCGGCAGACCGACCACCGCGGCTTCCAGCACCTTGGGGTGCTGGTACAGCACTTCTTCCACCTCGCGGGGGTAAACGTTGTATCCCGCGCTGAGAATCAGGTCCTTCTTCCGGTCGACGATATAAAAATAGCCTTCTTCGTCCATGCGGGCAATATCGCCGGTCCGAAGCCAGCCGTCCACCAGGGTACGGGCCGTTTCGTCTGCCGCATTCCAGTACCCCTGCATCACCTGCGGCCCCTTGACCAGCAGTTCGCCGGCTTCACCGACCCCCAGCTCCCGGTCGGGGTTGTTCACGTCCACTATTTTAGCATCAGTGCCGATAATGGGCACACCGATACTGCCGAACTTGCGCCGTCCCCTGCGCGGGTTGACGTGCGTCACCGACGCGGCCTCGGTCAGGCCGTAGGCCTCGGCAATGCGCGTCCCCACGCGGGCCTCAAACTGCTCCATCACCTCCACCGGCAGGGGCGAGGCGCCGCTGAACATGGCCTTGATAGAAGACATATCCACCCGGTCGATACCGCGGTAGTTGTTCAGGGCCGCGTACAGGGCCGGGACACCGGTAAAAAAGGTGGGCCGCTCCGACTGGATGGCATCGACGATGGTTTTTATTTCCGGGCGGGGAATCAGAATCAGCGTCGCGGCCAGATATACCCCCAGGTTCATCAGGCCGTTCATCCCGTAAACGTGGAAAAAGGGCATAATGGCCAGCGCCCGGTCTTCCGCATCCTGATGACCGGCCAGCAGAAAGGTGCGAATCTGGCAGATGCTGGCAATCAGATTGCGGTGGGTCAGCATGGCCCCTTTGGGCAGGCCGGTGGTTCCCCCCGTATACTGGAGGCAGGCCAGGTCGGTGGGCTGGAGGTCAACCGGCGGTGGGGCCGGGTATTTGCGGGCCAGAATTCGCCACCAGGACAAGACCGTGTCGCTGTACCTGACCGAGACCCACTGCCCGCGGCGGCGAAGCGCCAGCGGGGCCAGCCATTTCTTGAAGGCCGGCATATAATCCTGAATCCCCGACAGGATGACATACTGGACCGGCAGTTTGGTGCGCACCTCCTGAATCTGAGGCCAGAACAGGTCCAGGCTGAGCACCATTTTCACCCCGGCATCGCCCCACTGGTGCTCCAGTTCACGGGCCACATACAGGGGATTGGTCATCACCGTCACCGCGCCCAGCGACAGCACCGCGTAGTAGGCAATGATGGTTTGGGGACAGTTGGGCATCATAATCGCCACCCGGTCCCCTTTGCGAATGCCCAGGCTGTACAATCCCGCCGCCAGCCGGTCGACCTGCCCCAGCAGGCGCGCGTACGACATCCGGGCGCCCATAAAAACGGTCGCCGTCTGTTTCGGATACCGCCGCGCCGAATTCCTCAGCAGGTCCGGCACGGTCCACGGCGGAATCGTCAGCTCCGCCGGGACATCCGGGTCATAAAATTTCAGCCACGGTCGAGATAACATGAGTAATTGTGAATGGTGAATGAGTCAAGCCTTGCCGAACTTGCCCTTACAACCACAGCCTGATGCCCTGCCCCCTGCTCCCTTGCCCCCTGCTACCTGCTACCCTGCTACCCTGCTACCCTGCTACCTTGTTATTATGACACAAATTCCTCAAAAATACCATCCCCCCTATGTACCTGAATGCGTTTCGTTTTGGTGACCACCCAGGCCATCCGCGAATTTTTCACGAATAGACGAAATTACGAATTTACGAATAGACGAATTTACGAGGGACAAAAACGTACTTTCGTACTTTCGTACTTTCGTAATTTCGTAATTTCCCGCGTTCATCCCAGCCGGCTGATGGTAATAGGAAAAAATTCCCAAATCGTGTATAATGTTCACGCGGTTACTTTGCCAAAACAGGAACACCGTCCGATGACCACCCTCAGAGAACTGCGGCAGAGAGTTCACCACAACCTGCTGATACTCAAAGAACGGGAAGCACGCTATGCCGGCTCCCCACCGCTGGACCTGCTGAACCAGATTCAAGACCACCAGACTGCCCTGGAATTGATTAACCAGGCCCTGAACCAGCCCAACCCGGACCTGGAAGCCCTGAAAGAAGCCCTGCGTCCCCTGCTGGTTGCCGCCAACATCGAACAGCTCGACCTGGACAACCTGAAGCCCGAACTGCCCCTCCAGCCCTACGAGCCGGAAACCGTACTCATCCCTGCCGGGCCGTTCTGGATGGGACAGGACGCCGGGCCGGACATACCGCCGGAAGAAACACCCCGGCACCAGCTTGACCTGCCGGCCTACCGGATTGGCAAATACCCGGTCACCCACCGGCAGTACGCGGTCTTCATTCAGCAGAACCCGGCCCAGAAAGTGCCGCAGAGAGCCGGCTGGTTCCTGCGAGAACCGCCTTCAGACCTGCTCGACCACCCGGTGGTGGGCGTAAACTGGGCCGATGCCGTGGCCTACTGCCGCTGGCTGAGCGAGCAGACCGGTCGGTACTACCGTCTGCCCACCGAGGCAGAATGGGAAAAAGCCGCCGCCTGGACCGGTTCCGAAGCCCGCCTTTATCCCTGGGGAAACCGGTTTGAACCCGGACGGTGCAACTCCCGCGAAGCCGGCCTGAACCGTACCACCCCGGTGGGAGCCTATTCGCCCCAGGGCGACAGCCCTGCCGGCTGTGCCGACATGGCCGGCAATGTGCAGGAATGGGTCAGCACCCTGTGGGGAAGCGACCTGCAGAAGAGTGACTACCCGTACCCGTACCGTCCCGACGACGGGCGGGAAGCCTTAACCCCGCCCCACCTGTACCGCGTTTACCGGGTGTACCGGGGCGGCTCTTTTCGGGACGACCGGTTCCGGGTTCGATGCAGTGCCCGCGGTCGGGCCGACCCGGACGCCCGCAGTCGCTGGAGAGGATTCCGCGTCGTCCGGGAAGAGAGGTAGCAAGGTCGGGATGTGGGATTAAGGCGTTCCGCCCCGTCCTTCATCTTTCATCCTTCATCCCTCATCCTTCATCCTTTTTAATGCGAGGTCTGGTATGCCCAGAATTAAAATCGGCCAACCTAAAATTGCCCGGACCTGGAAGCAAACCATCGCCGAACGGATTCGCGCCGGCAAGGTTGTGCCGATTGTCAGCAACGTGGTCGGCAACAACCTGGTGCTGGGTGGTCACGATAAGCTGGTGGCCGATTACGCCCGCTACACCGGCTACCCCCTCGACGACCGCAGTTTACCCCACATCGCCCAGTTTACCAGCGTCATCGACGAAAGCGTGGGCGACCCGCGGGGGGTCAAAGAGGATTATATCAACTTTGTCAAAAATAAACTCTTCGACCTGGCCGAGCAGAACGGCGTCCCGCGCGATACCCTGGACGAGCTGGAAGATGTCTTCGACGATGTGGTCTTCTCCGAGTTTGCCGAGCGGCTGGGCTATCCCCGCTACGAAAACGACCCCACCAACCCTCTGCTCATTCTGGCCGAGTTTCCCTTACCCATCTACCTGACCACCTGCTACCACGACTTCCTGGAAACGGCCCTCCGGCGGGCCGGCAAACGCCCCCATACCGACATCTGCCGCTGGCACGAAGGCCTCAAAGGCATCCCCTCCGTGTTCGACGACGGCTACCAGCCCAGCCGGAACGAGCCGCTGGTGTACCACCTGCACGGCCTGGACACCTATCCCGGCTCGCTGGTGCTGACCGAAGATGACTACATGGAGTTCCTGGTGGCCATTTCCCAGAACCTGGGCCGCGATACCGACCCCATCCCCCGCCGTGTCCGGCAGGCTATGGCCGACTCCTCCCTCCTGCTCCTGGGATACAACCTGCAAAGCTGGGACTTTCGCTCCCTGTTTTGGGGACTCATCAAACCGCGGCCCCTCCAGCAGACCAGCGTCTTTGTCCAGCTTATGCCCGGCGAAGCCGAAAAGCTGTTTCTGCAGAAATATCTGAATGAATTCGAGTTCAAAGTCTATTGGGGCGACGTGTCGCAGTACGTGCAGGAACTGCGACAGCTTGTGTCCGAGTAGCAGGAGCGGAACCTATGGCAAAAACTGCGCCATCCAACACAGCCTACCTGCGGGTGCACGGCTCCGACCAGTACTTCCTGCTGGACCAGGATTTAATCACCATCGGGCGCAAGTCGGACAACCTGATAATTCTGGCCGACGACCTGAAAGTATCGCGGCATCATGCCACTATCACCCGTGAGGGCGGGCTGTTTATCCTGCGCGACGCCGGAAGCGCCAACGGAACCTTTGTCAACGGCCAGCGGGTCACCGAGCCGCGAGTGCTGGCCGATGGGGATGAAATTCGGGTGGGCGACACGCTGTTTACCGTGCGCCTGCCGGAACCGGACACCCATCCCAGAATAATGGCCGCGGTGGAACCTCCCGCGCCAATGGAGGAAAGCCGGCCCGACATCACCGAGACCGGCTCCATGCGGGTCGGCACCCCCCTGTCCACCGATAACCCGTACGTTGGCCCGCGCACCTTTACCCAGCAGGAAAGCGACCGCTTCTTTGGCCGCGACCGGGAAGCCAGCGAGCTGTTTTCGCTGGTGATGTCGGAGCGGCTGGTGCTGTTTTATGCCCAATCCGGCTCCGGCAAAAGCTCGCTCATCAATGCCCGGCTGGTCCCGCAGTTGCGCGAGGCCGGGATGGCTGTTCTGCCCATCGGACGGGTCAGCGGTGACCTGCCGCCCGGCATCCGGCAGGTCGACAATATCTTTACCTTCAACCTGGCCCTCAGCCTGGACGAAAGCGACGGCCCACCGGAAAGATTCACCCACATTTCTATTGCCGACTGCCTGGCCCGGCTGACCAGCCTGGACGGGATTCACTATTACTTTGATGAACAGGCCGACCTGTCCGCGGCGGGAGAGTCGGATGAGTATCCCCAGACTCCTTACGTGCTGATTATCGACCAGTTTGAAGAAATCATCACCCACCACCCGGACCGCTGGCCCGACCGGGAACAGTTTTTTGTTCAACTGGCCGAGGCTATGCGCCGGGACCCGATGCTGTGGGTGGTGCTGACCCTGCGCGAAGACTACGTTGCCAGCCTGGACCCGTATGCCTCGCTCCTGCCCGGCCATCTGCGGGCCAGGTTCTATATGCAGAGGATGAGCCACGAAGCCGCGCTGGAGGCCATCCAGAAACCGGCGGAAAAATTCGGCCGGCCCTTTGCCCCCGGCGTGGCCGAAAGCCTGGTGGATAACCTGCGCCAGATTCGGGTGCAGTCTCCGGTGCCCGGCCAGGCTGAGACCGCGCTGGGCCAGTTTGTGGAACCGGTTCAGCTTCAGGTGGTCTGCTTTCAGCTTTGGGAAAAGCTGAAAGACCGCCCCCCGGCCCCCATCAGCCGGCAGGACCTGCAGGAGCTGGGCAACGTAGACCAGGCCCTGGGCCAGTTTTACGAAGAGGCCATTGCCGATGTGTCGGCCAAAACCGGCGTGCCGGAAACCGAACTGCGAAGCTGGTTTGAAACCCAGCTCATCACCGAAGCCGGCACCCGCGGGGCAGTTTACCGCGGCGCGCACCAGACCGGCGGCCTGGACAACCGGGCCGTGGATATGCTGGTCAGCAAATTTCTCCTGCGGGCCGAAGTGCGGTCCGGCGGGGTGTGGTACGAGCTGGTCCACGACCGGCTGATTGAACCCATCCAGCTTTCCAACCAGCGCTGGCGGCTCCAACAGCCCCTCCTGCAGATGGCCCACGACTGGATTGAGTCCGGCAGGGTACCGGACAAACTGCTGGAAAGCAAACAGCTTCAGGCCGCCCTGACCTCCAACTGGCGCGGGCTGGGGCCGGAAGTGGAAGAGTTCCTCACCGCCAGCCGGGAGGCCCAGCGAGTGCGGGACGAGCAGGCCCGGCAGAAGGAGCTGGCCCAGGCCCAGGCCCTGGCCGAGGAACAGCGCAAACGGGCCGAAGCCGAAGCCCAGGCCGCGGCTCGTCTGCGGAGGCGGGC
>RFJV01000406.1 GCA_003694775.1 Chloroflexota bacterium
CCGTGCTGGACGAAGATGTGTGGCAAACGGAGGTCGGCGGGTTTGGCCTGCCGCCCTGGCTGACCGCCTATGCCCTCCTGCACAACTGGCGGGTCGCCCAGACTGCGGTGGGAGAAAAGAAAAGCGAACTGGCTCAGGAGCAGAGCTTTCCCCAATCGGCCTGCCGGCTGGTGTTTGGGCCGTTTGAACAGGCTTTTTACGAGCAGGTCAGCGTGCTGTTCCGGCAGGTGTACCGCTACCGCGACCGTTGGGACAACGTGGCCCATTTTCAACTGGCCCCAACCCTTACCCGTTATGCCGGAGAACCGGCTTTCGCCAGCGTGCCGGAAAGGGACCCCGCCCCTTTTCTCGACGCCCTGGCCCTGGGCTGGATTGAATACCGCGGTCTGTGGCAGAATATTCTGACCCCCGACAACCTGTCCCGGCTGGAGCAGTTGGCCGCTCTGCCGCCGGACCGGTTCTATTTTCCGGCAGACCTGTGGGCGCGGATTGTGTATGATTTTGTGGTCGTCTTCAACTGGGGAGATTATGACCCCTACCGGGTGGCCCATTCCCTCTACCCCATTTTTCTGGGCCGGCTGGCCGCCTTCTGGCAGGAAACAGCCGGGCTGGCCGTGGTGGGCTACGAAGGAACCGTGGCCGCGCAGGCAGTGGAGTTTGAAGAGGCCCGGTCGTACCTGAAAATTCGGTGGCATACTTACCCCCCGCTGGGGACAGACGACTTTAGCGATGAGGAGCATAGTTTATGAGCATCAAATTCGGAACCGACGGCTGGCGAGCCGTCATTGCCGAGACCTTTACGTTTGAGAATGTGCGGCTGGCAAGTCAGGCCGTAGCCGATTTCTGGCTGGAAACGGCCAACGGCGATACCGAGCCGGTCGCCGTCATCGGGTTCGACACCCGCTTCCTCTCCGACCGGTTTGCTGCGGAAGTGGCGCGGGTGATGGCGGCCAACGGCATTACCTCCTACCTGGCCCGCGCCGACGCACCGACGCCGGCTATCAGCTACAATATTGTCCACAAGGGGGCCATTGGCGGGATTATGATTACCGCCAGCCATAATCCCCCCCGCTACAACGGCTTTAAGGTCAAAGCGGCTTACGGCGGTGCGGCCTCCAAACAGCACATCAACGCCATCGAGCAGAAGCTGTTCGCCGTGCGGGAGCGGATGGGGCCAAACCTGATGGACTTTCAAAAGGCCCAGGAACAGGGGCTAATCCGCCGCTTCGACCCGGCCTGGCCGTATTACGAGCATCTGACCACCAACCTTATCAATATGGACATCATCTCCAACGGCGAACTGAAAGTGGTGGCCGATTCGATGTACGGCGCGGGCCGGGGTGTCTTTGGTGAAATCCTGTCCCGCACCCGGACCCGGCTGAAGGAACTGCACAGCGAGATGAATCCCGGTTTCGGCGGCATTCATCCGGAGCCGATGGGCAAAAACCTCAAGGAGCTGATTACCGCGGTCCAGCATGAAAACGCGCATCTGGGGGTCGCCACAGACGGCGACGCCGACCGCATTGGCGCGGTGGATGAGCGGGGCAATTTTGTTGACCCCCACACCATCATGGCCCTCTCGGTGCGCTACCTGGTAGAAAAACGCAAGCTGAGCGGCGGTATTGCCAAAACCATCAGCAGTACTCTGATGCTGAACCGGCTGGCAAAAAAGTATGGTCTGCCCCTGCACGAAACGCCAGTGGGGTTCGATGTGATTGCCAGCCTGATGATTAATGATGACATTCTGCTGGGCGGAGAAGAGTCGGGCGGCATCAGCATCAAGGGGCACATTCCGGAAGGCGACGGCATTCTGATGGGCCTTCTGCTGATGGAAATTGTGGCCGACGCGCATGTGCCGCTGAGCGAGCTGGTGGCGGATTTACAGCGCACCGTTGGCCCGGCAGTTTACCAGCGGCACGACATCCGGCTCAGGCGGCTGGTGTCAAAAAGCGAGATGGTCCAGCGGCTGGTCGACAATGCACCGGAGCGCATTGCCGGCGAAGCGGTGGTCAAGGTGGACAGCTACGATGGGGTAAAGTACCATCTGGCCGACGATAGCTGGCTGTTGATACGGCCGTCCGGAACGGAGCCG
>RFJV01000407.1 GCA_003694775.1 Chloroflexota bacterium
CGGCCTGGTAACGATGGCCCGCAACCTTACCGCGGACGGCATTTTTGCCCGCACCGCCCTGCTGGAAGTTGACGATACCCTGCAGGGGATTCGCACCGGCCTGGAAATTCTGCACGGCGTCTTCTTCCACCCGAACATTGTGTATCTGCCGGTGATGCCGGATATGGATGAGCGGGCGTTGCAGTTTGTCCTGGACCACGCGGTAGAGAATGAAATGGGGGTTATCCTGTTTGCCCGGCATCCGGTGGCCGGAATGGGACGGGAAAAGCTGGTCAATGTCTGGATACGGGAGCAGAGTCCGGATTGGGAGGTTGGCCTGCGGCTGAGCAACCTGGACCTGAATCTTCTGCTGGGCTACCAATTGGTTCGCAACTGGCAGGGGCAGATGACTCTCATCACCCTGGTCTCCGACGAGTCGGAAAAACAGAAGGGCGAGGCGTTTCTGTCTACGCTGATTGAGTATGGCCGGATGCCGCGCAGTACCCGCGCCGTGGTAGAGGTGGCCCGGCTGGACGACTATTTGCCCCGCGCCCCCCAGGCCGACCTGCACATTTTTGGCCTGCAGGAGCGGGTCGACATGAAATTTATGGAGCGAATGGTCGCCGCGACCGGTGCTTCGTGCATTTTTGTGCGCAGTTCCGGCCATGAAAGCGCGCTGGCGTAGTGAGCTGTTGCTGTGTCTGATGAACGATGTCCGCAGTGCGGAAGCAGGGAAATAACCGGCCACCGCTCAAAAGGGGCCGGTGGGCTGATACTTTTGCTGGGTGGCTTGCTGTTCGTCCTGGGGATTTTTCTCCGGCAGAACCGGTTCCCCTCGGAGCATTTTTGGCGGGACTACCTGACCGACTGGCTGACCATCCCGGCAAGCTACACCGGGCTGGAGATAACGGGGTATACCCTCCTCTACGCCCTGGTCAGCGCCCTGGGACTGTTCCTGGTCGGGATGGGCGGGTGGATAATGACGGTATCTGTTTTGGAATGCCGGCAGTGCGGACATAAATTATGGAAATAGGGGAAAGGAGACAAATCATTTCCAGACGTTTTTCCCTTGATACTTTGCTTCTGCTGGCCATCCTTCTGCTGGCCCTGGCAACCCGACTGCCCGGCCTGGATGTATTTTTGACCGCGGACGAGGCCCGTTCCTGGTTTGGTCGCTCCATCATTTTTCTCGACTCCCTGGCCCGCGGCGACCTGGCAAACACTGCGCCCGGTGGGGAAGTGCCCTACATTGCCAACGTATCGCTCAGCCCCGGACCGGGCGTGACCACCATGTGGAGCGGGGCCATTGGCCTGGTGCTGGCGTACCTGCGGCAGGGCGCGCCCGGCCCGCTGACCGATTTTCTGCGCTCCGTTCCCTTTGACCCGCTGGACCCGGCGATGCTCCCCTTTCTAAGGCTAACCGGTGTGCTGGTGGCCGCCATCACCGCCGGCCTGACCTTCCGCTGGAGCCGTCCGCTGGTGGGGCGTCCGGCGGCTTTTCTGGCCGCGGCGCTGGTGGCCCTGGACCCCTTCTACCTGGCCCTGTCCCGCGTGCTGGGCCACGATGCCCTGGTGTCGTCCTTTATGTGGCTGTCGGTGCTGGCCTTTCTGCGGGCTATGCACCACCGGCAGACCGGTTCTGCCGGGAGCCGGCAGGATACCATCTTCCTGGTGGTGTCCGGCGCGTGTGCCGGACTGGCCGTCCTGTCCAAGTACCCGGCCCTGTTTCTGGGCGGCTTTGTGGGCCTGTTTCTGCTGGTTTTCCATCTGGCCCGCAGGGATGGGCGCGCCCCCCGGCAGGTCGCCCTGATGCTCCTGCGGGACCTGTTCCTGTGGAGCGTGTCTGCCGCGGCAGTGATGGTTTTGCTGTGGCCCGCCATGTGGGTTGACCCCCTGACCCCGCTGGTCGCCATTTTTACCGACGCCCTGCGCGCTTCCGGGAGCGCCCACCAGAAAGGGAGCTTCTTCCTGGGCCGGCCCGTCCCCGACCCCGGCGCGCTGTTCTACCCGCTGGTGGTGGTGTTCCGCACCACACCGGTGGTCTTTTTGGGCTTCCTGGTCTGGCTGTGGAGCCTGGCGCGGGGCCGGAAACCGGCAGGGGAGGAGACCATCCCCGCGCCCCGTTCTTTGCTCCTGCTGACCCTTCTGGCTTACATCCTGCTGTACGGCCTTCTGGTGACGTACGGGGGCAAAAAGCAGGACCGCTACATCCTGCCGGCCTTCCCGGCAATGGCGATGCTGGCCGCGGTGGGCTATCTCTACATCGCCACGGTTGGCGGGCGACTGCGCCAGACCAGCTTCCGGGCCTGGCTGGTTCCGGTCGGCGCGGTGCTGGTTCAACTGGTGCTGGTAGTGCCCTACTTTCCTTACTACTTTACCTATTACAACCCCCTTGCCGGCGGCGGGCGGGCCGCGGTGGCGCTCATTCCCGTTGGCTGGGGCGAGGGGCTGAACGAGGCCGCGGCATACCTGAACCGCCTGCCGGAGGCTGAAGCTCTGCGGGTGACATCCTGGTACAGCACCACCTTTGAGCCGTTCTTCAAGGGACAGGCCATCTACAAGCTGGAAGACGAAAAAATCTCCCGCAGTCCCAAGCCGGGGCTGGCCGCGGATTACGTGGTTTTTTACGTGAACCAGGTTCAGCGGGAACTGCCCTCAGCCGGCGCGCTCCAGTTCTTTCGGGCCAGGCCGCCGGTGCATACCGTTACCCTGAACGGCATTGATTACGCCTGGATTTACCCCAGTCTGGGGGTGGAGCACATCTTTGCCGGTGAGGCCCGACTGGTGGGGCAGGCCGAACTGCTGGGCTACACCCTCACCGACGAGGCCGGCCAGCCGGTGGCGGCCCTGTTCCCGGAAAGTGTGGGCATCCTGTCGCTGTACTGGGAATGGCAGGGCAAGTCGCCGGATGACCCGCTTGGCCTGAGCCTGGTGGATGAAACCGGTAAAACGCGCGGCTGGGGCAACCCTATCGAAACAACGGCCCCCCTGCCGTTTGAGCAGTGGCAGGAGGGCATGGTCGTGCGCAGTGATTTTGCCCTGGTCATTTTCCCCGACACGCCGCCGGGCGATTACCGCCTGTCGGTGTGGATTGACCGCCCGGCCACGGGGGAAACGGTCGGCGTGTTTCCGCTGGAGGAGGTCATCCGGGTGGTGCCGCGATGAAGGGATGAGGGCGGAGGGAGGAAGGATGAAGGATGAGGGCGGAGGGAGGAGGGATGTGGGATGGGGGATAATGACACTTTACCGGATTTTTCTCTCGGCCTGAGCAGTTACGATTTTTGATTGACCGTTGTCAGGGTAGGATATATTGTGTAAAATGTAGCTGTTCAGCCAGCCACGAATTTTTCACGAATACGCGAATGGCCGGCGGCAGTCCATCCCCCTGGCGGGGACAGGGCGTGAATTCGCGCCGTATTCACGGCCGGCCGAAACAGTTGGCCCGGCGTCAAAAACACCGGGCTGAACGACGCGAGGACGCTGAAGCGCCCTCCGTTCTCTTTTTTACGGGCGCACGACGACATTAATTGCCGTCCTGCTCACCAGCATCGCCCGCGACGTTAGTTATTCGTGAATTCGTGTTTTATTCGCGGACGGCTGAACAGTTACAACAATAAAACGTATCCGAGGTGAAAAAATGGACCATCAAACCTTAGCCCAACAAATCGTTTCTTTTCTGACCCCCTTTCTGCCCTACCTGCTCAAGGCGGGGGAGAAGGTAGCGGAAGAGATAGGAAAAAAGTTTAGCGAGGCGGCCTGGGAGAAGGCCCAGGCCCTGTGGGGCAAACTGCGGGGCAAA
>RFJV01000408.1 GCA_003694775.1 Chloroflexota bacterium
CCGGCAAAGGTTGGTATCGATGTGAACGGTGGATTTCATTGTAGCAAAGTAGCAGGGTAACAGAGTAGCAAAGTAGCAGGGTAGCAGAGCAACAGGGTTGCAAAACGGTAGGGAGCAAGGAGTCGGGAGTTAAGGAACAAGTACCATCGCGCTATTCCACGTCCCATATCACACATCCCACATCTGCTGTTCAGAAGAAGTATAGCACCGGTTGGACTGGTTTACAATCCCGGCCTTGTTGAAACCGGCAAGGGCCAGAATCCCTTGACGAATCGTGCAGTGCAGGCTACATTATCCAGTGAGGCAATGGGGCACTTCCAATGAAGCAATGGCGCACGGTCTTCAGCACTCACCATCTTGCCGGTAAAATGGGCGTCATTCTGGCGCTTTTTCTTGCCGCGGCCGCGTGCCGGCCTGCCCCGTCGCCGGAACCTGTCCCCACCCCGACGCCGGCGCCCACCCGTGCCCTGCGGGCCGGTTCCAACCAGAATGCCGAACTGCTGTATAGTTTGCAGGCGGCGCTGTCGGAGCCGGAATTTGGGCTGGCCCCGCTGTTGCTGATGGACGACACCCGCCTGGCAGTTGAAACTACCCCCGGCGGTGATGTTATCCGCCTGGATTATCCCCGCCAGTCTGCCGACCCGCTGGAATGGCCGGGCGTGGACAGCTTTGTGCTGGCTTACGCGGCCCGCCGGTTTCTGTCCGGCTCTTCCCTGGTGCGGCAGATTACCATCGGCCAGTTCGACCTGGCCGCGGCGATAGACGGCTCGCCGGCGCAGATTACCCACACCGCGGTCTGGGTGCGCTTTGTCGACGGCAGTCAGGCGGTGGTAGACCTGACGCCCCTGGCGGTCAACTTTGCCGCCCGGCATCCCATCGGGCGGTTTCTGTCCGATGAAGATATGGTGACACGGGAGTTTTCTCGCCGCCGCGAGGGGGTCCCGCTGAACGTCCTCCAGCCGTTGAAGGTGGTGGAGCAGGACGGGGAACTGTTCCTGGTAACGGCGTGGGCGCAGGTCGAGCCGGAGCGGTACATTCTGGCCCTGCAGGTCCACAGCGTGCAGACGGGTACGCCGATGCGCCCCCTGGCCCTGGGGCGCGGCGTGTCGGCCCGGCTGGAAATGGACCGTGCCGGCTTTGAGACATTGCGCCGGGAACTGCTCGATGGCGGGCCGGAGATGCTGGCCCAACACCCTGACCTGCTGGAGCGGGTTGGGTCTGGCGACACCCATACCAATCAAGTGCTGGATGAGCAGTTAGATTTGCTGTGGCAGATGGCTACCCGGCTGGAACCGCCGCCCGCTCCTTCTGGCGATACACCGCCAACGGCCACGCCGACTCCGTCCCCCACGCCTACCCCATCACCAACCCCTACCCCCACCGCGGTGGATTTTCCCCTGCTGGTTTCGTAAACCGGTCTTTTTTACCGCGGGGGTTGGATGTCAATCGGTGCGCCAACGTCCAGGGTGTTGTATTCAATATCAACTTTTTCGTTGGCCGTTTCGTGGCTCATCTTTCCCTGGCCGGAAAAAGTCCACCGCACCACGTAACCGCCATCCACGGCGACATACACATCGCCGCTACCGGTCAGGGTGACATTTTCAGTCTGGAAGTTGTTCAGCTCGTACCGGTAGTGGCGGGCCATCACGCCGTTGATTTCCTCGTCCGGCATGACCCGGTTGGCCTGGGGAACAAAGGGGAGCAGGTCGCCGGCACTCACCATCTGCTCAGTTATCATTGTCCCGCCCATTTCTTTGGGGACAGGTAGCCACGGCTGTTTGCCGATTTTCACCCACAGTTCATCTTCGATGAGGATAAATTCCATCTGTTCGCCGGCCATTTCGACAGCCGCCGGGCCGGTGACGGTAACGTAGGCGTGGATGGCCTTCTGCGCGGTGTTGACATCCGCCCGGTAATCGAAGCCGGTCACTTCTTCCGTACCGGAAACAGAACGGACCATCAACTGCTGGCGGTAGGTGGTCAGCCCCAGCAGACCTTTGCCTTCGCCATCCCCCAGACCCAAACCGGGCAACTGCAAGGATTCGATGGTTTCACCTGCGGTGGTTTCTTCGGTTGGCTCAGATGCGGGGGGCTGTTGGCCGGGTTCCTGGGTGGGTGCGGCTTCTTCGGGTTGACCGGTTTCCGCGGGGGCTTCTTCGGTAGGGGGAAGGGGCGTATCCGTGGGAGGGGCTGGGGCCGGGGTGTCTGTGGGCGGGGGCGGTATGGGGGTGTCCGGTTCCGCCTCGGTGGTAGCCGGCGGCGGGGCTTCGATTTCCGTAGCCGGCCCCTGGTTAGCAAGCAGGTTCAAATTGCAGGCCAGGCTGGTCAGGGCCAGCAGAGTCAGGATAATGACGGGCAGTGCACCGAATTTTTGCTTCATGTCGCATCTCCTTATGAAAATAAGAGTTAGTGAGTTGGTGAGTTGAGGAGTTGGTGAGTTGAGAAATCTCCAATCTCCTCCCAGTATACCACTGGAAGAAAAGCGTTTCAAGAGGGAAACTGGCCAATTTGACGTTAGAACATTCGTTCTGGTATAATACTCCTACCACACCAGCAGGCGGAGCGCGTATCGTGGCAAAGAAAATCGGGATGGGGCGCGTGTTTCAGAATCTGGCCGGGCTTTTGGCCGGTCGCTTCGACCGCGGCGGGTTGGGGTGGGCCGCTCCGTCTGTGCCGCGACGGCCCGTTGTGGCGTCTACCGGCCTGCGCGGTCTGGACACGGCGCTGGGTATCGGCGGTCTGCCGGCCGGGGGGGTGACGGAGCTGGTTGGCTCTCCCAGGGAGCAGTCGGCCGGGGGTGTCGTCTGTCTGTCGGCCCGGATTGCCGCCCATTTCCAGCACCGCCAGCAGATGGTCGCCATTATCGACCTGACCGGCAGTTATGATGCCGCCCTGGCGGAGCAGTGCGGTCTGGCCGCGGCCCATCACCTGCTGAGCCGGCCCCGCACCCTCCGCGCGGCCCTGAAGCGGCTGGAGCAGGCCGCCCGGCAGGTCGACCTGGTGATTGTTTGTCTGGGAATGTTGAGTGAAACGCTGGCCCAGGTTCCGCCGGCTCTCCGGCGGACTTTGCTGGCCCGCCTGCGCCGTATTGTTCGCAGTTCTTCCGCCGCCTTTCTCCTGCTGACCACTCCGCAGGAAAAACATCCCTTCCATCCGTTGAACTATCCCCGCGGCTTTCCTCTGGACCGGCTGGCAGAAATCCGGCTGTGGATTCAGGAGGAGCACTGGCTTCCTCGCCGCGGGCCAAAAACCACCTGCCGCTTGCAGGTGGCGGTGGTCGACAGCCGGCTGGCCGCGCCCGGCAAGGGGGTGAGCCTCAGAATCAAGCTGTCTCCCTGACCGGGCCGCTATTTGCCCCCCAGTTGCCCTACTGCTATAATAACCGGCTGTTCAGTAGAAAGAAGGAAGGGATGTCAAGATGAAAAAACAATCGCGACTTTTGCTGGTCGTGCTGGTTTTGCTTGCCTTTGCTACGGTAAACTGCAGTCTGGCCCAGCCGGCCATCAACCGACTGCGCTCCAGCAGTCTGGCGGCCCGTCTGAACGAGCTGGCCGGACGGGCCACCGAAACGCCGCGGCCTCGCTTTACCCCGCGGCCAACCTTTACCCCTACCCCAAACTATACGGCCACACCTACCAACACTCCCACGCCGACCATCACCCCTATTCCTACCGACACGCCGACCCCCATTCCTACTGACACACCCACCCCTACTCCTACACCCCTGCCAACCGACACGCCCGTTCCTACCAAGCCCCCACCTCCAACCGCGACGTTTACGCCTGCGCCGCCGCCTACGCCCAGCTATCCGTTCCGGATAAAGGAGCAGAGCAGTCGGGCCGACCCCTGCTTCCATACCACCTATAACGCCATTATCAATTACGTGTACGTAACCGACGCCTCCGGTACACCGCTGGGAGGCTACCGCGTGGTTGGACGTCACAGCTCCGGGATGACCTACCAGAGTCCCGAAACAAGCTGGCAGGGCTTCCACAACGCTCTGGAAGGCGGCTGTATCAAGTTTGTCAACCTCAAGGTAGAGCTGGGGCCGTATGTGGACGGCGTCTGGGATATCTACCTGGTTGACAGTGCCGGCAACCAGGTGTCGCCGGTGGTTCAGCTTCCTTACTCCAGCGACCCCAGCCAATGGGTGTGGGATTTCATCTGGTGGACCCAATAGACCGGGTGCACTGCCCCGGCTTCGAGATGCGCAAGCGATTTATCTCGCCCCGCGGGAAGGGTGGGGCGGTACTTACCGGGAACAATGACCGTGAAAAAGAACATCTGGCAGAACACTAAATCCAGGTTCCTGCTTGTTATCTGGGCGTTGGCACTGGTGCTGAGCACCGCCTGCTCTGTCGGCGCGCTGATTGTGCAGGTTCCAACGCCCACCCCAACTCCAAAGAAAACCTACCAGCCCACCTACACCTTTACTCCACCGCCAACTGCCACCTTTACCCCTACCCTGACGCCGACCAGTACGCCTACCCCGCCGCCGACCAGCACCCCTACCCCCACCGA
>RFJV01000409.1 GCA_003694775.1 Chloroflexota bacterium
AACTCCCTAACTCGATATAATTCCCCGCCGCAACAGCTCTTCCATCACCCGGTCCACAATTTCATCGGTGCTCTGAAGGTCTGTTTCGACCACCAGCTCCGGCGACTGCGGCTCCTCGTAGGGCGCGCTGATGCCGGTGAAGTTCTGGATTTCCCCCCGGATGGCTCTGGCGTACAGCCCCTTGGGGTCGCGGCGCTTGCAGACCTCCAAATCGCACTTCACGTAGACCTCAATAAAGCGGTCGTCGGCAATCAGGGAGCGGGCAAACGCCCGGTCCCGGCGGTAGGGCGAGATGAAACTGCACAGCACAATGTTGCCGTGCTCAAACCCCAGCCGGGCCACCTCCGCGGCCCGACGAATATTCTCCTGCCGGTCGGCTTCGGAAAAGCCCAGGTCCGCGTTGAGACCGTGGCGCAGGTTGTCGCCATCCAGATACATGGTGCGGCAACCCCGCTCGAACAGCCGCTCCTCCACCTTGCGGGCCACGGTCGACTTGCCGGAGCCGGACAGACCGGTAAACCACAGCACCGCGGCTTTGTGGCCGTTCAGCTTTTCCCGCGCCGCCCGGCTGACCGCGCCTGCCTGCCAGACCACATCCGCCGGCCGCGGGGTGGCGACCGTCACCGTGGTGGGCCGGGCTTCCACCAGGTCGTCGAGCCGGCGGGATTTACCCCGAATCATCCCCGCGGCCACAGTGTTGTTGGTGGCCGGGTCGATTAAAATGAAACTGCCCGTGGCCCGGTTGAGCTGGTAGCGGTCGTAAAAGAGCGGCTGGGTGGTGGTGAACTGGACGCGGCCAATCTCGTTCAGCGACAGGGTGTCGGCCGGCTCCCGGTGCATAGTGTCCACATCGATGCGGTAGTTCACCTCGGATACAAACGTCTTCACCAGCCGGGTGGTGTGCTGGAGCCAGTACGTCCCCTGCGGGTTCATCGGCGTTTCGCTCATCCAGCACAGCGTAGCGTCGATTTGCTGGCTCTTCTGCGGCAGGTTGCGGACGCGCACAATCATGTCGCCCCGGCTGATGTCGATTTCATCCTCCAGGGTCAGCACCACCGAGTCTCCGGCAATGGCCTCGTCCATCTCGCCGTCATAGGTAACAATCGACCGCACCCGGCTGGTCAGCCCGGAGGGCAGGATGACCACCTCTTCGCCGGGCCGGATGCGCCCGGAGGCAATCTGGCCGGCAAAGCCCCGGAAATCCTGGTTGGGCCGGATGACATACTGCACCGGAAAACGGAAGTCGACCAGATTGCGGCTGGCCCCCACGTTGACCTGCTCCAGGTGGTGAAGCACGGTCGGGCCGTCGTACCAGGGCATATTCCGGCTCGGTTCGACCACGTTATCGCCGTGCAGGGCCGAAATGGGAATGTAGATGATGTCCTGCACGTTCAGCCTGGAGGCGAACTCCCGGTA
>RFJV01000056.1 GCA_003694775.1 Chloroflexota bacterium
GCGGGGGTGGGTGAGGGCCTGACCTCGACACCATCAACACTTTAGAGGGAGACTACCAAAAATTTGAGCGAACCGTAATTTCGTAATTTCGTAGTTTCGTTCTTTTCATGCTTTTCGTGTCCGGCTTTACCTTTTCCACCGTCTGTATTATACTTGGGGCATCCTCAAAATGGACGGAGGGGCCCCATTAGCACCATACTGCTCATCGAAGACAACAAGCAAAACGCCTTGTTGATGCGGCGACTGCTGGAAAAGAACGGTCACCGGGTGGTGCACGCGGACGAAGGTCAGTCGGGTCTGGGAATGGCCGCGGCAGAACCGCCCGATTTGATACTGATTGACCTCGGACTGCCCGATATTGACGGGGAGACGATTATCGGCATCCTGAAGCGGATACCGGCCCTGGCAGAGACGCCAATTGTGGCGGTTACTGCCTGGCCCCAGGAAACGGCCCGCGAAATGGCCCAGGCCTACGGCTGTGATGGTCTCATCCTGAAGCCGATTAATACCCGCTCCTTCACCGCCGAAGTGGAAAAATACCTGCGCCGGTAGACTTTTCCGGCGGAAAACCGCAAATCAACATTGCATACAGCGACCTTATGACATCGGAACCTGAATTTGGCCTGGACCTTATCCCGGCCAGTGCCTTTACCTTTGAAGAACTGACCGAGGCCTACAACCATACTCGCGTGGACTACCTGGTCCCTATGCCCATGAACGCGGCCCGACTGCGGGAATACGTGCAGATTTACGACATCGACATGGAAGCCTCGGTGGTGGCGGTCGACGGGAACGAAATTGTGGGGCTGAGCATGCTGGGGGTCAGGCCGGGACGGTGCTGGATTACCCGGCTGGGCGTTATCCGCAGTAAGCGGCGTCGCCGGGCCGGCTGGACAATGGTCAACCATCTTATTGAGCAAGCCCGGCTTAAACAGGCCCGGTACATCGTCATAGAGGTCATCACCGACAACCAGCCGGCTTACAACCTTTTTATCAAGCGCGGTTTCTCCGAAACCCGGAAACTGCTGGTTCTGCGCCGCCCGCCCGGACCGCCAGCCGGCGACCCGCCGGCGGCCCGAATTGAATCGCTGAACCAGGCCGCGGCAGAAGCCCTGCTGGAGCGGCGCACCTCTACCCCCTCCTGGGTGGATGAGAAGGAATCTCTCCTCAATGCCGGAAATCTGGCCGCCTTCTATGCCCATCTCCCCGACGGAAGCGAAGGCTGGCTGGTCTACCAGGATACGCCCTGGCAGTTAGGCCGGCTGGTCATCCAGACCGAAGCCGGTGACCCGCAGACCGTGGGGCGGGCACTCCTGCACCATCTGCATCGCACCTATCCCCACAAAGACACCAAAACCGAAAACCTGCCCCTGCTGGACCCGCACTGGCCCGTCTTTCAGGAGCTGGGCTACCTGGAAATGTTTCGCCGCACGGAAATGGTGCTCCACTTTACAGCGGAACCCTGATTTTGGTCATCCCGTAGCGGCTCTCCGACTCCACGTTTTTCAGCTCCATATCTTTTATCAGCTTCATCAGGCGGATGTTATCGCTCATTACCCAGGCGGAGAAATGGGTAATGCCAATTTCGCGGGCCTTGTCGGCCAGGGTTAAGAGGAGATGCTTCCCCAGCCCCTTGCGCTGAAAGTCGTCGCGCACCACCACGGCCACCTCGGCCTCTGTGTCGGTGGGGGAGGCACGCATAAACCGGGCCACCCCGACCGCGTGCTCGCGGCCATCCTCTTCTACCACCGTCCCCACAATGGCGACCTGCAACTGCGGGTCCAGGTTCGATAGCGCCTCGGCCTCCTGGCGCACCCGCTCTTCCGAAATTTTGGCCGTGTAAAGATGAAACCGCAGGCGCCTGGTCTCCGGCGACAGGCGGTAAAACATCTCCAGGAGCAGGTCGGCATCCCCCTTCTTGACCCACCGCAGACTGACCTCAACCCCATTCCGGGTTACAAATGTACCGCACTCGCCCATTTGCAATCACCTCGTATTAACCTTATACCAGATTGCCGGAATCTGCAACGGCCAAAAAAACCAAAAACAAGAAACTCAAGCCGGTTGCCTCATTTACAGGCAAAGAACCTGCCAGTCTCCCCCAATTTTGTCCCTTTTTGGAAACCGGGAGGCAATTGAAAATTGAGAATTGAGAATTGAGAATTGATAATTCTCCCCCCGTATGCTATACTGCAGAAAACACTGCATCCTTCCGCACCTGTTATTTTTGCAGGAGGCACTCCAATGGAATACCGCACTCTTGGCCAAACCGACCTCCACGTCTCCAGACTCTGCCTGGGTACGATGACAATGGGATGGACCTCCTCCAAAGAGGACTCATTTGCCGTAATGGACTATGCCGTGGAACACGGCATTAATTTTTTTGACACCGCCGACATCTACTCCTACTGGGCCGAGGGCAACCCCGGCGGCGTGGCCGAAACCTGGATTGGCGAATGGCTCCAGTCCCGGCAGGCACGCGGCAAGGTCATCATTGCCACCAAGGTCCGGGGCCGGATGTGGGAAGGCCCGGACGGCGAAGGTCTCAGCCGCCGGCACATCATCCGGGCCGCGGAAGACAGCCTCCGGCGTCTGCAGGTCGAAACCATAGACCTGTACCAGTCCCACTGGCCCGACGAAAACACCCCCCTGGAAGAAACCTTTCGCGCCTTTGAGGAACTCATCCGGCAGGGAAAAGTCCGGTACATTGGCTGTTCCAACCACACCGCGGCCCAGCTTCAGGCCAGCCTGGACCTTTGCCGGGCCGAAAACCTGCCGTGCTACAAAACCCTGCAACCCCATTACAACCTGGTTCACCGGGCCGAGTACGAAAGCGAACTGATGGAGCTGTGCCGCCGCGAAAACATCGGCGTGATTCCCTACAGTCCCCTGGCCGGCGGCTTTCTCACCGGCAAGTACACCCGCAAAAAAATCCCCCGCCACAGCCGCGGCTACGGCAGTGACCGGATGCGCCCCTACATGAACGAGCTGGGGTTTGCCATTCTCGACGCCCTGCGGGCCATCGCCCGCCAGCACAAGGCCACCGTCGCCCAGACGGCTATCGCCTGGCTGTTAGCCAACCCCACCGTCACTTCGGCAATTATCGGGGCCAACACCGTAGACCAGCTTGTCGATACCATCAAGGCCGTGGATGTCCACCTGACTCCCGAAGAAAAAGCCCGGCTCGACAGCCTGCCCAGCCCGACCTGATGACCGCCATGCAGTTCCAACCCTCTGCCGATTTTGCCCGCCAACTGGATGAGCAGGACGAACTGTCCGCGTTTCGCCACCGGTTCGTCATTGATGACCCCAACCTGATTTACCTGGACGGCAATTCACTGGGGCGACTGCCCCGCCGCGCCGCCGACCGGCTGGCCCAGGCCGTTCACCAGGAATGGGGCCGCCGCCTCATCCGCGGTTGGAACGACGGCTGGATGGACCTGCCCTCCCGGCTGGGCGCGAAAATCGCCGCCCTGGTCGGCGCCCGGCCCGATGAAGTTCTGGTGGCAGATTCCACCTCGGTCAACCTGTTCAAGCTGGCCGTGGCCGCGCTCCGGGCGCGGCCCAACCGGCGCAAAATCGTCAGCGACGTATTCAATTTTCCATCAGACCTGTACATCTTTCAGGGGATTATCGACCTGCTGAACCAGGGCCACCGGCTGGAGCTGATTCCCTCCTCCGACGGCGTCTCCATAGAACCGGCAGACATCCGGGCCGCCATCGATGAGGAAACCGCCCTGGTCAGCCTGACCCACGTAGCCTTCAAGAGCGCCTTCCGGTACGATATGGCCCAGGTCAATGCCTGGGCGCGGCAGGCCGGGGCACTGACCCTGTGGGACTTGAGCCATTCGGTGGGGGCTGTTCCGCTCCGGCTCAACGAGTGGGGGGCCGACATGGCCGTCGGCTGTACGTACAAGTACCTGAACGGCGGGCCGGGCGCACCGGCTTTTCTCTACGTCCGCCGCGACCTGCAGGCCGACCTGCGCCAGCCGATTTGGGGCTGGCTGGGCGCAGACCGGCCTTTTGACTTTTCGCTCACCTACACCCCCGGCGACAGCATCCACCGCTTCCGGGTGGGCACACCGCCCGTGCTGTCGATGGTGGCCATTGAAGCCGGGCTGGAGATTCTGCTGGAGGCCGGCATCGACCGGGTGTGGGCCAAAAGTGCCCGCCAGACCGAATACCTGATTTACCTGTTCGACCAGCGGCTCGCGGGGCTGGGCTTCAGCCTCGGCTCGCCCCGTTCGCCGGCCTGCCGCGGGTCGCACGTATCCCTGCGGCATCCGGACGCCTACCGCATTACGCAGGCCATGATACAGGCCGCGCCGGGGCCGCAGGTCGTCCCCGACTTCCGCACCCCGGACAACATCCGGCTGGGCATTGCCCCCCTGTACACCACCTACACCGACATCTACCGGGCCATCAACCGCATCGAAACCATCGTCACTGAACGTCTATACGAAGCCTACCCGGCCATCCCGCAAGGTGTTACCTGACGTCTATCGAAAAGGGTTTGTCCAGAATTCCTAAAATTCTGGACAAACCTGGGGGGGATTCGCCCAGCAGAGCTGGATGCTTCGCGAGGGGGAATCCCCCCGCACCCCCCTGTCTGTCCAAAAATTTTGGACA
>RFJV01000410.1 GCA_003694775.1 Chloroflexota bacterium
GAAGGCGGCGGCTTCAACCCGTGGAAGTATGTCAGCCTGATGATTATGATTTCCGAGATTCTCATCGGCCTGACCCTCATCCAGCGCGGGGTGAACCGGGAGCGCCGCCCGCTCAGTTCTGCCATCGCCAGCCTGCCGGCCCGCACCTCCGACCTGGTGAAGGCGCTGGTCACCGCGGCGGTTATTTTTGTTCTGCTGTACACCACCTTCTTCTCCAACATCGCCGGCCTGGCGACCGGCACGGTGGGCGCGGTGACGTACTGGCTGGCCCAGCAGGAGGTTCAGCGAGGCGGCCAGCCGTGGTACTACTACCTCCTGCTGGTTCCGCTGTACGAGTTTCTGCCCTTCTTTATCGGCCTCATCGGCGGGCTGGTGTACCTGTTCCGCCGCAAACCCCTGCCTGCCTTTGCCAATGAGGACGCCCGACCGGACCAAGAACCGGCCGCGGTTCACCCTTCCGACAGCGGTCTGTTTGCCGCGTTTGTTCTCTACTGGTCTCTGCTGGCTTTTGCTATCTACAGTTGGGCCGGAGAAAAAATGCCCTGGCTGACCGTCCACATGACCCTGCCCCTCATCTTCCTGACCGCACATATCATCCAGGCGGTGCTGGGACGGTTTAACTGGCGCGAGGCCAGGGAGAAAGGCGGCTTGCTGTTGGCCGCCGCGCTGTGGCTGGTCATCCCGGCCTTTCTGGCCGTGGTCACGGCCCGGCCGTTCCAGAGCCAGTCGGTGCAGGGGGTCAACGAGACGCTCCAGTTTATCGCCGGTCTGCTGGTGCTGGCCGGGTTGGCTGTGGCCGTGTGGCAGTTGGGCCGCCGGCTGGGACGGTTCCTGGCCTGGCGAACGGCCTTTGCCGCGCTGGTCGTTCTGCTCCTCCTGCTGACCATCCGCTTTGCCTGGCTGTTATCGTTTGTCAATTACGACTACGTTAACGAGATGCTGGTCTATGCCCACGCCGCGCCGGATGTGAAGCTGGCTCTCAAGCAGATTGACAACATTTCTGCCCGAACCGTGGGCGATAAAATGATAAAGGTGGCCTACGATAACGACTCCACCTGGCCTCTGGAATGGTATATGCGGGAATACCCCAACCGGGCCTACTACGGCGAAAATCCCAACCGACAGGCGCTCGACGCGCCGGTAGTGATTGTCGGCTCGGCCAACGAGAGCAAGGTGAAGCCCTTCCTGGGCGACCGGTACACCCGTACCCGCTACCGGCTGGTCTGGTGGCCGATGGAGGATTACAAAGGGCTGACCCTCAAACGGTTGTGGGAAACCTACGTTTCCGGCCCGCCGCCGGCAGACCCCCTGCTGGATACCGCCGAGGCGCAGGCCCAGCGCCGGCAGGTGGTGCGCGATAACTGGCGCAAGCTGTTCAAGATTATCTTTTACCGGGATTACGAGGATTATGAGCTGAACGAATGGCCGTATGTGCACCGCTTTTATGTTTACGTGCGCAAGGACGTGCTGAACGAAATCTGGGATTCCCAGAGCGGCCCGGTGCCTATCACCCAGGCCGAGCCGGTTGACCCCTACGCCGGCAAGCGGACCGAGATTGAGGCCCTGCAGGTGTGGGGGAGCAACGGCGCGGGCGACGGGCAGTTTGTAACGCCGCGCAATCTGGCGGTCGCCCCGGACGGCAAAATCTACGTGGCCGACAGCGGCAACCACCGCATTCAGGTGTTCGATGCTAACGGGAACTTCCTGTTCAAGTGGGGGAGCAACGGCGCGGGCGAAGGGCAGTTCAACGAGCCGTGGGGCATTGCGGTGGATACCGAAGGCCGGGTGTATGTGGCCGATACGTGGAACCACCGCATTCAGGTTTTCAGCGCCAGCGGGGAGTTCCTGCGCCAGTTTGGCAGTTTTGTCAATGCCCAGCAGGATGCCACCGCCGGATTGGGCGGTTTTTACGGCCCGCGGGCCATTGCCATTGATGCCGAAGGCAACCTGTACGTGACCGATACCGGCAACAAACGGGTGCAGAAGTTCAGCCCGGATGGGCAGTTTCTGCAGTCGTGGGGCGGCGGTGGCGTCGAGCCGGGACGCTTTGAGGAACCGGTCGGCATTGACATTGACGCCGACGGCAACATCTACGTGGCCGACACCTGGAACCGGCGCATCCAGAAGTTCGATGCCGATTTCAACCCCGTGGCCCAGTGGGATGTGGTCGCCTGGGAGACGGAAAGTGTGGTCAACAAACCGTACCTGGCGGTTGGCCCGGACGGGCGCATCTTTATCACCGACCCGGAAGGTTACCGCATCATTGCCTACACCCCGGACGGCAAGGTAGATGTCACCTGGGGACAGTACGGGCAGGACCTGGCTTCAATGGCCCTGCCTGTTGGCCTGGATTTTGACCCGCAAGGCCATCTGCTGGTAGCCGATTCGGACAACAACCGGATTATGAAGTTTCAGGTCCCCGCAGCGGGACAGGTAGGGGGCAATGCGGCTGACTCGCCATGAAGTTGAGGTCATCAAGGCGACCATCCTGGCCCTGGATGCCGGGGCCAAAATCTATCTGTTTGGCTCGCGGGCCGATGACAGCAAACGAGGGGGGGATATTGACCTGCTGATTTTATCGTCGAAATTGAGCCACCGGGATAAGCGTGCCATCCGGCTGGCTCTGCACGAGCAGTTGGGCGAGCAGAGAATTGATATTCTGATTGCCCGCGATACCAGCCGCCCTCTGGTCCGGATTGCCCTGGCTGAAGGGGTCGAACTATGAAGCAGAAGGATTATTTACTCCTCCTGGCGGAGACTCTCAAACAGTTGGATGATGCCCTCCACTGGCTGGACCGGTCTTACCGGCAGTGCGCCAGAATCGGCCGCAAGGCAAACTACAGCCCGGAAGAATTTGACCGCTTCGAGGCGTTGACCAGCCGCTTTGCCCGCGTCAGTGATATTTTGGTGCAGAAGGTTTACCGCAGTATTGATATGGTGGAATTTGAAACCGGCGGCTCAATGCTGGATATGCTCCATCGCGCCGAAAAACGGGGTTTGATTGATACGGTTGATGAAATACGAACTATCAGAGATTTGAGGAACAGCATTGCTCACGAATATATCCAGGACAGTCTGGTAGAGATTTTTCAGGAGACCCTCAGGCTGACCCCTACCCTTATGCGGCTGGTGGAACGGGCCAGACGGTACTGCCAGAAATTCGAGATACCTGATTGATATCTGCAGTAAACCTGCTACCTGCGACCTGCAACTTGCTACCTGCTACCGGGTTATCAGTTATCCGGCGCGCCGGCGTTAATCCAGTCTACAATGGTGCGAATCTCGCCTGGAAGCAGGCGAGGTTCTTTTTTGGGCATCTCGCCCTTCATAATCAGCTCCACCAGATAGCTGGCATCGGCGTTGCCGGGTTCCACCACCGGCCCGTTGATTGACCCCTGCATCAGAGCCTCATAGGAACGCATATCCAACCCTTCTTCAATGCGCAGTCCGCCTTCCGGTTTTTCTCCCCCGTGACACTTGATACAGCGCCGTTCAAAAATGGGGAAAACATCCCCGGTAAAA
>RFJV01000411.1 GCA_003694775.1 Chloroflexota bacterium
CCACGAAAATACCCTGACCAACATCGAAATCCTGCGCTACCTGAACCGGCTGTCTTCTCTGCTGTTTGCCCTGGCCCGCTACGAAGAGCACCGGGCCGGTCTCAATCCCACCCTGACCAGAGAGGCAAAATGATTCTGTTCGGCCATCCCCTGCACCCGATGACCGTCCATTTTCCCATTGCCCTGTTTCTGCTGGGCGTCCTGCTGACCCTGGTTTACCTGCGCCGCGGCCAGCCGGAGTACGACCGCTTTGCCTTTTTAAGCCTGATGCTGAGCGAACTGGCCGCCCTGGTGGCCAGCCTGACCGGCCTGCTAGACCAGAATCTGCTGGCTTTTGACGACCCGCGGCGGCAGGCGGTCAACCCGCACATTACTGCCGCGGTGGCCCTGCTGGTGGTCAACGGACTGCTGGTCTATATGCGGCTGAAGTGGCCCGATGTACTGGTCCGGCGGCGAGCGGCCTACCTGGGCCTGATGGCCGCGGGCACCGCAGTTCTGCTGGCTACCGCCTGGCTGGGCGGCGAACTGGTATACCGCTGGCAGGTGGGGGTCCAGCCGTGACCGGTCAGGCGGACGGCATTCTGGCCGTCATCCCGGCCTACAACGAAGCCGAACACATCGCCGGAGTGGTCGCCGGGGTGCGGCCCTACCTGCCGGTGCTGGTCGTTGACGACGGTTCTGCGGACGACACCGCGGCCCGCGCCCGGCAAGCCGGTGCGTCCGTGCTGGCGCAGAAGCCCAACCAGGGCAAAGGAGCCGCGCTCCGGGCCGGGTTCCGCCACGCCCTGGCCGAAGGTTTTGCCGCGGTAATCACCCTGGACGCAGACGGCCAGCACGACCCGGCAGACCTGCCCGGCTTTCTGGAAACTTTTCAGACCCACCACAGCGACCTCATCATTGGTCAGCGGGACTTCAGCCAGATGCCGGCCATCCGCCAGATGTCGAACCGGCTGGGGCGGTGGCTCTTTTCCTGGGCGGTTGGCCAGCCCATCCCCGACAACCAGTCCGGCTACCGCCTGCTCAGCCGGCGGATGATGGAAGCTATCCTGACCAGCCAGGAGCAGGGCTTTGAATTTGAAGTGGAGATGATTGCCGTGTGCCTGCGGCAAGGCTACCGGCTCGACTGGGTTCCCATCCGCACCATCTACGCCGGAGAAACCAGCCACATCCACCCGCTGAAGCACGTCTGGTATTTTGGCCGGATGGTCTGGCGGGTCAGGCAGGAGGTCAAAAGACAATGAGCACTTTCCACAGCATCGAATGGCGAGAGGGCGCCCTGCGCCTGCTGGACCAGCGGCTTTTGCCCCACCAGACGGTGTACCGGGACTACACCGACGCCGCGGGGGTGGCCGGGGCCATCCGGGAAATGGTGACCCGCGGCGCGCCGGCGATTGGCGCGGCCGCGGCCTACGGCCTGGCCCTGACCGCGTACCATTCCCGCGCCGCCACCCCGGCAGACCTGCGCCGCGAGCTGGAAGCCGCGGCAGACATCCTGCGCCGCGCCCGCCCGACCGCGGTCAACCTGTTCTGGGCCATCGACCGGGTTCTGCGCCGGGCCGGCGACCCCGCGCTGGCGGAGGTGGAGAGTCTGCGCCGGGCGGTGATTGAGGAAGCGCACGCCATTTTCCGGCAGGATGTGCAGGTCAACAAGGCGATTGGCACGAACGCCCTGCCGCTGATACCGGACCCGGCCCGGATTCTGCATCACTGCAACACCGGCAGTCTGGCAACCGTGGATTACGGTACTGCGCTGGGGATTATCCGTATTGCCCACGAGGCAGGCAAACGGGTGCACGCCTGGCTTGACGAAACCCGGCCCCGTCTGCAAGGGGCACGGCTGTCGGCCTGGGAGCTGAAGCAGTTGGGCATTCCCCACACCGTGATTGTGGACGGCGCGTCGGGGCACATTATGCGCACCGTGGGGATAGACCTGTGCGTGGTCGGCTGTGACCGGGTGGCGGCCAACGGCGACACAGCCAACAAAATTGGTACGTACAACCTGGCCCTGGCGGCCCACGCCCACGGAGTACCGTTCTACGTGGCCGCGCCGACCAGCACCATCGACCTGTCGGTGAAGAGTGGAGACGAGATTCCCATTGAAGAGCGACCGGCAGAGGAAGTCACTCATATTGGCGGCGTGCAGATAACGCCGGACGGCACACCGGTCGCCAATCCCGCCTTCGACGTGACCCCGGCCCGGTACATCACGGCCATCATCACCGAGGCCGGCATTGCCTACCCGCCGTACGAGGAAAGCCTGCCCCAGATGGTGGCCCAG
>RFJV01000412.1 GCA_003694775.1 Chloroflexota bacterium
AAACGCAAGTCCATCTATACCCCTTCCCCCTTCGGCATGGCCGTATCCTATCTTCTGCTGGCTATCTGGGCGTTTGTGGTGCTGTTCCCCATCTACTGGCTGGTGGTGACCTCTTTCAAACTGCCCATTGATGTGAATACGGGGCCGTACTATATCCCCTTCGTCGATTATAAGCCTTCCCTGCACGCCTGGGAGTACATCCTGGTGGGCGACCTCAGCAACGACACCCTGCGTACTTACGTGAACACTGCTGTTGTTGCCCCCACCAGCGCCCTGCTCAGTCTGCTGTTGGGGACTGCCGCGGCCTACGCCCTGGTGCGGTTTGAGTTTCATCCCCGGCTGGGCAACATTGTGGCCTTTATCATCATTACCCTGCTGGTGGTGGGAGCTATTTTTGTTGGTGTAAATGCCACCCTGGCGATTGTGGTGGGAATTATCGTTTTTTTCATTGTTATGGCGACCATCGGGCGGCGGTTCCAGCGCTCACTGGGCAATGATGACATCGCCTTCTGGATGATTTCCCAGCGTATTCTGCCGCCTGTGGCCGTAGTCATTCCGATTTACGTCTTTTTCCAGCGCCTTGATTTGCTGGACACCTGGACCGCGCTCATCTCCACTTACGTGGCCACCAACCTGCCCATTGTTATCTGGCTGATGCGTGACTATTTCCAGACCATCCCCATCGAATTGGAAGAGTGTGCCGCCATCGACGGCGCGTCCCGCTACCGGACCTTCTGGTCCATTGTTCTGCCCCTTTCCCTGCCGGGGCTGGTGGCGACCTTCCTCTTCGTGCTGGTCTTTGCCTGGAACGAATACCTGCTGGCCCTCTTCCTCTCCGCCGGCGACTCCCAAACCCTGCCCATCCTCATCGCCGCCCAGAACGCCACCCGCGGGCCGCAGTGGTGGTACATGTCGGTCCTGATTCTGATAATGATTCTGCCGGTCATCATTATGGCAATTATACTGGAACGGTACATCGCCCGCGGCCTGCTCGTCGGCGCGGTCAAGGGGTAGTCTGCGGGATGTGGGGTGTGAGATACGGGATGTGGGATGGGGGATGAATCTCGAATCTCCCAATCTCCCAATCTCCAATCTCTAATCTCCAATCGCAATCTCCCAACGAAGGGATGCCTATGCCAGACAAATCATTCATCCTGGCACATGATTTGGGAACCACCGGCAACAAGGCCACCCTGTTTGCCGCCGACGGGGCGGTGGTTGCCTCCACCTTTGCCGCCTACCCCACCGATTACCCCCGGCCAGCCTGGGCCGAGCAGAACCCCGACCACTGGCGAGAGGCCATCTTTGGCTGTACCCGCCAGCTTCTGGCCCGGTCCGGCGTGCCGCCGGCGCAGATAGCCGCGGTCAGCTTCAGCGGGCATATGCAGGGGGCACTGGTGGTGTCTGCGGACGGTGTTCCCCTGCGCCCGGCCATCATCTGGGCCGACCAGCGGGCCACCGAACAGGCCGAAACCATTGCCCGCCTTTACGGACGCGAAGCCGTTTACCGGCTCACCGGCAACCGGGTCAGTCCGGCCTATACCTCGGCCAAACTGCTGTGGATAAAGGAGCACCAGCCCGACATTTTCCGCCGCGTGCACCGCGTCCTCCAGCCCAAAGACTACGCCGCCTTTCTGCTGACCGGCGTCTTTGCCACCGACTACTCCGATGCCTCCCTGGCCCAACTGCTGGACCTTGAGTCCCGCAGTTGGGCCGTTGATTTTCTGCAGGACATCGGCCTGCCGGCCACCATTCTGCCCGACCTGCATGCCGCCGCGGATGTCATTGGCCGGGTAACGCCGTCCGCCGCCGCGGCCACCGGACTGCAGGCCGGCACCCCGGTAGTCATCGGCGGGGGCGACGGGGCTTGCGCCACCGTCGGGGCCGGCTCGGTCCGGCACGGCGACGTGTACAACTACATCGGCTCCTCCTCCTGGCTGGCCCTCAGCGCCGACCGGCCCGTCCTGGACCCGGAACAGCGTACCTTCAACTTCTGCCACCTGGACCCGGCCCT
>RFJV01000413.1 GCA_003694775.1 Chloroflexota bacterium
CGGCATCGATACCGGCGCCCAACTGCGGGTCCGCGGCGAGGGCGGCAAAGGACGGGGCGGCGCTCCCAACGGCGACCTGTATCTGGAGGTCAAAATTGCCCCCCATCCCCTCTTTGAACGCAAAGGCGATGACCTCCATCTGGACCTGCCGGTCGACCTGTACACCGCGGTACTCGGCGGCGAGGCCATTGTCCCGATGCTCAAGGGCAAGCTCAAGCTCAAAATTCCCCCGGAGACCCAGTCCGGCAAGGTGTTCCGCCTGAAAGGACTGGGCATGCCCAGACTGAAACAGCCCGACGAACGGGGCGACCTGTACGCCAAAGTCATTGTCCAGATTCCCCAGAACCTTACCGAAGAAGAAATCGCCCTGTTTGAAGAACTGGCCGACCTGCGCGGCCTCTAAGCCGACCCGCCAATGTCTGCCCCCACCTCCTCCGCCGACGCGCCCTCTGCTCAGCCGGGGGGAATGGCCCGTGCCGCCTTCCTGATTGCCCTGGGCAACATTGTCAGCCGGGTGCTGGGACTGGCGCGGGAAACCGTCATTGCCAATCTGTTTGGGGCCACCGGCCTGGTGTCCGCCTTTCGCGTGGCCCAGATTATCCCCACCATGCTGTACGACCTGCTGGTCGGCGGAATGGTGAGCAGTGCGTTGGTGCCGGTCTTTTCCGAGCAGGCAGAAAAAAGCCGGGCCGGGCTGTGGCATGTCGCCAGTCTCCTGCTCAGCCTGACGGTCATTGTGCTGGCCGGGGTGGTGCTCATTCTGGAACTGGCCGCAGAGCCGGTCGCTTTTCTGCTGGCCGGCGGCTTCTCCCCCGACCTGCTGGCCGTGACCGCCCGCCTCATCCGGCTGACCACGCCCGCGGTGCTGTTTCTCAGCCTGTCCGGCGTGCTGACCGGACTGCTGTACGCCCTCAACCGGTTTGCCCTGCCGGCTTTTACCGCCGCCGCGTTCAATGCGGTCATCGTGGTCACTGCTCTGGTGGGGGTAGTGGGCTTCAACCGGGGCATCGAAACCCTGGCCGTGGGGCTTCTGCTGGGCGCGTTGGGGCAGGTTCTGCTTCAGCTTCCTGGCCTGCGCGACGCCCGCCTGCGGTTTGTGCTCGACCTGCATCACCCGGTTCTGCGCCGGATTGGCCGTCTCTACCTGCCCATCATCCTGGGGCTGGTCATCAGCCAGGTGGCTATTGCTCTGGACCGCAACTTTGCCTCCCGCACCGGCGAGCAAAGCATCGCCTGGATGCAGTACGCCACCACCATCATCCAGTTTCCCCTCGGACTGGTGTCCGCGGCCATCTCGCTGGCTATTCTGCCGACCCTCTCCCGGCAGGCGTCCGCCGGCTCCGACGGGCTGGCTTCCTTTATGGACACCCTGACCGCCGGCCTGCGGATGGTGCTGGTCCTCATCATCCCGGCCACCGTGGCCCTGTTCATCCTGGCCCATCCGGTGGTGGCCCTCCTCTTTCAGCACGGCGATTTCACCGCCTTCGACACCCGGCAAACTGCGCTGGCCCTTCGCTTTTACCTGCTGGGCCTGACTTTTGCCGCCATCGACCAGCCGCTCATCTTTGCCTACTATGCCCGCCAGAACACCCTCACCCCGGCCCTGGTGGGTCTGCTGGGGGTGGCTTTTTACCTGACCGCCGCTCTTCTGCCTACCCTGTTCCGCCCTATGCAGATGACCGACCTGGTGCTGGCCAACAGCGTTCAGCTCACCGGGCACGCCCTGGTGATGCTGTGGCTGGTCAACCGGCTGGCCTCCCTGCGAGGCCGCGGCCTGGCCGTCACCCTCTTCAAGGCCGGTCTGGCTTCCGCCGGGATGGGGCTGTGGCTGGTCGGCCTGACCCGCCTGCTGGCCCCCCTTTTCCTCGCCGGCCACCTGCTGTCTGAGGTCGCATTGGTGGGCCTGCTCTCCGCCACCGGCGCGGCGGTCTATTTTTTGCTTCTGTGGCTCCTCCGGGCCGGTGAGCTTCAGCTCCTGTTCGCCCTGGGCGGGCGCATTGCCTCGCGCTTGAAATCCGCCGGATAATGTCCTGCTTTATGGGTGTATTTCATTTTTGGGGCGAATTTTCATTGGCGGTAGGGCCGGCATCCCTATGCCTGGCCCATTTTCTGGGGCATAGGGATGCCCCAGCTACCATGATGCGGATATCCTGTTTGCCCCCAAATTGAAACGCACCCCCTGCCTTATTTGACATAACTTAGCCCTATCCGTACAATGTATAGAGAGTTCGGAGATGGAGCTAACCAGCTCACCCACTTACCAACTCTCCACTCACCAACCTATGTTTGGCAAACGGAAACCGGAAGAACTGAGCGTTGAGGAACTGGAGCGGCTCCTGCTGGTCAAGCGGCGGCAGGCCCGGCTCCAGCGATACCAGCAGGTCGCCCGGAACGGCGGCCCGGTGGTGGACGCCCTGTTTGAGCGACCATCACCGCCACCGCCTGCTCCGCCGGCAGGGCCTCCTTCGGAACCGGGGACATTCTCCGCGACGGGGATTCGCCCGCCAACGGCCCGGCCTTCTGGCTGGCGGCGTTTTTTCTCCCGCCGTCAACCGCAGGCAGAACCGGCGTCGCCGCCGGCGGCCCGCGGACTGAAGGATTCGCTTCTGCTGGGGCTGGAAGTTTCGGCCCTGCTGGGGCTGGTGGCTGTGCTGGTCGCTTCCTATCTGAATTTGCAGGAGCTGAACACCGAAGCCGCCATTGCCCAGCAGAGCGCGGTGCAGGTGCAGGTCCCCCCCACCCCGACCCCAACTCCGCCCATTTCTCTGGCTCGTCTGCCCGGTGGGCATTCTTCACCCACTTCGGCGGAGGGGGCGGTCCCCGATGTACCGCCCCACCTGCAGAAATGGGTCCAGCCCAAAGCCGCCGGACGGGCCTCGCCGGTCAACGTGGCCATTGAGCAGGAGCGCCAGCCGCCCACCCGCATCGTCATCCCCAAAATCAACGTCGACGCGCCGGTTGTGCCCGATATTACCTGGGAGGCCCTGAAGAAGGGGGTCGGGCATCTGCCGGGCAGTGCTTACCCCGGCGAACGGGGCAATATGTACCTGGCCGCGCACAACGACATCTTTGGCGAAATTTTCCGCTACCTGCATGAACTGGAGCCGGGAGATGAGTTCTTTGTGTACGCCGGGGAGGAGCAGTTCCGCTACGTGGTGCGGGAGAAGCGCATCATCGAACCGACCGACGTGGAGGTGATGTACCCCACCACCGAGCCGGTAGCCACCCTGCAGACCTGCTACCCCTATCTGATTGACACGCACCGGCTGGTGGTGATTGCCGAATTGGCAGAATAAGCCGGTCGATGGTATAATCTGCCCGAAAAATTCACCGCGCCGGGAAGAATCCCGGCGCTTTGCATGACCGGAGCAGAAATATGGCCAAACGTTCTCGACGAGTTTCCAAAAAGAGCAGACCCCCGGTAGCCGTAGCGCCCACGCCGGCAGTTGAAGCGCAACAGCCGGCGCCGGCAGTGCAGAGCAACGGGCGGGTCAAGCAGGTTGTGGTAGACTTTGCCCAGGAATATCTCTATGTTTACCACGACATGCGGACCGTAGCCCTGATTGCCGTGGCAATGTTTGTAATTCTGTTTGCCCTGGGTTTTGCTTTTTAACCCACCTTCTGCAGTTGCTCCCAGGCCGCCTCGTGGGCCACGGCCCGGAACCGGCCCCAATCGGCAAAATCGCCGTCCAGGGCACGCAGTCTTTGGGCCGCAACGGCCAGCTCCGCCGGCGGAACGGCCCGGAAGTCGCTAATCGGCTCGTTGGGGTCCCCCGCTACCGGCTGGCCTTTGCCAGGGGTGGTCAAAAACACATACGAAACAAACGGTCGGACCAGTGGGCCGCTGTGCACGGTGTAGGTAATCACCGCCAGACAGCGGTCCACTGTGACTTTAAAGCCGGTTTCTTCCTCCACCTCCCGCGCCAGCGCCTGGTGCGGCTTTTCCGTGCCTTCCAGCCCCCCGGTCAGCAGGCGGTACACCCCCTGCGGGTAAAACTGCTTGGTATGAAGCCAGATATGCCCCGCCTCGTTGGGAACAACCATAACGACCTCCCCGTAGCGGGGACGGTTTGCCATTTTGTGAACCATTCTCTGCAGTACTTCTGTGTGGGCGGTGTGCTCCACGTGCTGTTGGGCAAACGGCCCAAACTGCGCTTCCAGCTCTGCCAGCAGGCCGGGGTTGTAAATTTGGGCAAAACCGGGGTCTTCCATTTCCAATCTCCAATCTCTAATCTCTAATCTCTAATCCCCAATCTCCACTCCCCAATCCCCAATATTCCATGTAAACGGGGCAAACGGGCCGGGCGACAGGCCGCGCACCCGGTTGGAGACCAGCAGGGTGTGGTTAGGGGCCAGCAGGAAGTCTACGGGACGCGCCTGGGCCAGGATTTTCTGCAGGCGGGCGTACAGGCCGGCACGGGTTTCCGGCTGACAGCCCGGCACGGCGACAGCCTGCGCCAGCAGGTCGTCGACCTGCGCATCCTGGAACGAAACCAAATTCAGCCCTGCCCCGGCCTCGGCCTGGGTAGACAGCCAGAAGGCCCGCTGGTCGGGGTCCGGACGGGCGGGCCAGGCAAAGACCGCGGCCTGGAAGTCGTGGGTAAACAGGTCGTCGACCAGGCTTTCTGCCGGGACACCCTCGGCACGGGCATACAGGCCCAGGTCGCGGTAGTAACTGCTTACCAGCCAGCCCAGCTTCTGGTGCAGGGGATTTTCGGCATTCAGACGGATGCTCAGCTCGAACCGTTTGCCGTTCTGGTCCAGCCAGCCGTCACCGTCGGTGTCGCGCAGACCGGCCTGCGCCAGCAGGTCGCGGGCCGCGGCCGGATTGTAGTCCGGTGGGGTCAGGCTGTCCACCGCGGCCCAATGCCCCGGTAGAAGCGGCCCGGCCAGAAGCTGTCCTTCGCCGGCCAGCGTGTCGGACAGAACAGCCGGGCGGTCCAGGGCCAGGGTCAGGGCACGGCGAACCTCCGGAGGCAGGGGCGGTTCATTTTTGGGGGCATAGTTCAGGGCGATGTAGACCATCTGCCCGGAGGGATAGGCCAGCCTCTGCAGGGCGGGGGAGGCGGTAGGGGTTTCTCCTGCCGGCAGGGGGCCAAGCACATCGAAGGCGGCCTCGGTTGCGGCTACGGCGACCTCATCTGCGGACAGGAAGCGAACAGACACGCCGTCCAGGCGGGGACCCGGCCCGCGGTAGTACGGATTGCGGTGGAGGGTCAGGGTCCGGTCCGGCCCGGCCCAACCTTCGGCAACAAAAGGCCCACTGCCAACCGGCACGGCGGCCTCCAGGGTGTCGGGATGAACCAGGGGAAGCAGGCCAATGGCGGTGGCCGCGGCGCAGTCAATCCGGGCAAAGGTGAGGGTCAGGGTGCGCGGGTCGGGCGCGGTTATCTGGCTGAAGGCGCGGAGGGTGGGGTGTTCGCTGGCCTGCAGGCTGTTGACCAGTTGGAGCGCGGTTAGCGGCTCGCCACTGCTCCAGCGCAGGCCGGGCGGCAGGTGAAAGGTCAGCGACAGGCCATCGGCGGAATATTCCCAGCCCTGCGCCAGGCCGGGACGCAGGGCCGCGGTTTGCGGGTCGACCTGCCAGAGCGAGTCGTACAGCAGAGGCGTGAGCCGGTCCATTGCCGGGGTGTCTTCCGCCAGGGGGTTGAGACTGCCCGGCTTGCCGACCAGCCCCAGCCGCAGGATGCCGCCCTCGGCGGGAACGGCTGTTGGCGTGGGGGATGGGGTCGCCGCGGGGGATACCGCGGGCAGAGGCGTGGGGGTCGGGGTGGCGACCGGGCGCGGTGTACCGGCGGTGGGGGTGGCTGAGGGTGTGTTGGCGGTGATGGTTGCCGGCGCACAGGCGGTCAGCAGGAGCAGGAGGATGAACGGCCAATGACGAACGACCAACGACCACCGACGAACGACGGGTGACCAACGACGGACGATGAATGATGAACGACCGGGGCCGAAGGGCGGCAAATCTCCCAATCTCCTAATCTCCTAATCTCCAATCCCCCAACCTTAAAGAAAAATTTCCGCGCCGCAGTACTGGCAGGCGATGACGCCTTTGCCCACAAATGCCTGTTCGCCGCCGCAGTTGGGGCAGGTATTGCCGCTGAGTTTGGAGGCCTCCACCGAGTAGAGGACTCCTTTGTCCCAGTTGACATAGCCGGTAAACAGCCCCAATCCAACCAGCCGGTAGATATCGTCGCGTACTTTGTCCGCCGGGATGTTCAGCTCAAACACCAGGTCGTCGATGTTGACCTGGCCGCGGGTTTTGACCATATCCAGGATTTTGCGCTGGCGGGTGGAGTCTGCCTGCTGGGAGGCTTCGGCGCGACTGCGGGCCAGCAGGAATACGCCGGCCGCTTCCGGAATAGAGGCGATGATGGCGCTGAGGGCCACGCCCAGCACCAGCCCGCCCATACTGCCTCCTTCGGAGGTGAGGGAGGAGGCAATCGAAATGGCCGAGCCGCCCATTAAAATCAGGCCGCCCAAAGCAATCAGAATGATACCGACAGTTCGTCCGCTGGTCATTGGTGCTTCTCCTTGCTGAGATATTCCCGGCGATACCGGTCGCGCAGTTCGTCGATGGGGTGCAGTTCGCCGGTGGGGGTTTCAAAAAACCAGTACTGCCAGCCGTTGCAGGGACTGCCCTGGGCCATCTGCCGTCCGCACTGGTGGATGGACCCCTCGAAGCCGTCCGGCAGGCGCAGTTTGCCATCGGGTTTGAGACGGGCCGCGGCGGTCTGCTGGCCGCGGAAGTAGAGGGTCTGTCCGGGGCGGAGGTAGCCGGCTTCCAGAAGCTGGGTGACGGACACCCGCGGGGCCAGCCGCCGCCGGTCCCGCACGTCGAACACATCCGGGATAAACGGCTCCGGGGTTACGGCCTCGATTCTGGCCTGAGCGATGTCGATATATTTTTTCTCCCGTTCGATGCCTATCCAGCGGCGGTGCAGTTTTTTGGCGACCGCGCCGGTGGTCCCGGTGCCGAAGAAGGGGTCCAGCACCACGTCGCCGGGGTTGGTGCTGGACAGGATAACCCGGTACAGCAGGGCCTCCGGTTTTTGGGTGGAGTGGGCCTTTTTGCCGTTGACCCGGATTCTTTCCGCGCCGGAGCAGACGGGGATAATCCAGTCACTGCGCATTTGCTTGCCCTCATTGAGGGCTTTCATGGCATGGTGGTTGAAGGTGTACCTGGCTCCTTTGAATTTGCTGGCCCAGAGCAGGGTTTCGTGGGCGTTGGTAAAGCGCACCCCCCGAAAGTTGGGCATGGGATTGGTTTTTACCCAGACGATGTCGTTCAGGAACCAGTAGCCCAAATCCTGCATGATGGCCCCAATGCGGTAGATGTTGTGGTAGGAGCCGATAACCCAGATGGTGCCGGTGTCTTTGAGCACCCGCCGGCAGGCAGACAGCCAGCCGTGGCTGAATTCATCGTAGGCCTGGAAGTCGGCAAACCGGTCCCAGGCGTCGTTGACGGCCTCCACCCTGGTCAGGTCAGGCCGCCAGAGTTCCTGCTGAAGCTGGAGGTTGTACGGCGGGTCGGCAAAGATGAGGTCTACCGAGTTTTCGGGCAGGGTGCGGAGCACCTCGATGCAGTCGCCGTGGATGATTTGGTTAAAGCCAGTCGAATTATTCAACATCACGCGGTTCTATCACCAATCTTATCCCGGCCAATATCTCCTTCATTCGCTTTCTGGACACCGTACCAATGTATTCGTCCAACTGCCGCTTGTCTACCGTGAATATCTGCGATACATTGACCACACTTTGTCTGGGTAGATTGGCTTCCCCTGCTTCCAGCAGTACATTTCCCGGCGCCATTGCTCGTTTCAGGTTCGACGTGAGGGCACAGACGACCACCGTATTGATACGACTGCGATTGAATAGATTATTCTGAATGACGATATGCGGATGGCGGTAAGCCGGTTCTGAGCCGGCGGGGTCGCCTAAATCAACCCAGAAAATATCTCCCTGATTAATTACCATTCGCGATTGACCACCTGGCGATGCTGTTGTCTCATTTTATCCAGATAAACCTGTTCTTCGGCAGGGGGCATATCATCATAGGCCTGGTTTATCTGTTGGAGCAGTTGTTGATTCTGGTATCGCTGGATGAACTCCTCTACCGCCATCACAAAGATACGACTGCGCGAAACATTCAGTTCGCGTGCCATTTGGTCGACCTGCTCATATAGGGCCTTTTGGATAGAGATAGCCGTTTTTATACTCGCCATAATGTTATACCTTTTTTACTCCGTATGGTATAACAAATTGTACACCAAAATTCCGGTAACGACAAGGCGATATCGAATCTTTTCTGTAACTGCTCAGGCCAAGAGACAATCCGGTAAAGCGTCATCAATTCCCACCATCTCACGTAAAACGTAAATCGTAACCCGTAATTTCCCGTCTTTACGTTCTACGTGTCACGTTTTACGTCTGACTATTGGAAAAACAACTGCTTCAAAAAATCGTGCCTCCAAGTCTGAGCAGTTACTCTTTTCATATCCTGCTTCATCCAAACCCTCGCGAGCCGCCGCCACCACCGCCGCCTCCGCCGAAGCCTCCGCCGCTCCAGCCGCCTCCGCCGAAGCCGCCACTGCTCCCGCCGCCCGACGGGGCGGGCCGGCTGGTCAGCGTACTGCTGACCGAACTGAGCATACTGCCCAGGCTGTCGCTCATGGCGGCCAGCGAGGTGCCGATACCCTCGCTCATGCCGGCCAGCGACGGCGTACCGCCTTCTCCGGCCAGGGGGCCGGGCGGTCCGGGCCGGTCGGCCAGACTGCCGCCGGGGTAGACCGGTCCGTGCCCGTGGCCGTACGGGTAGCGGGGACCGGCCATCGGCCCCCACCAGGTGGGCGCGGGCGCGTCGACCGCGGCAAACTTTTTGATGAGCCGGCGCTCCAGGCCAAAGGCTACGGCGTACGGCAGGTAGGTTTCAAATTTCTCTTTGACCGCTTCCAGGTCGGTGTGCTTTTCGATGGATTCCAGGTATCGCTTGAAGGCCAGCCATTTGGCCGCTTCTTCAGCCCCCTTTTCGGTTTTGCGCGGCATATACTGTCCGGCCACCATGAGGGCAATCATCGTTGCCACCAGCCCCAGCCCCGGACACACGGCCAGCGGCGAGTAGTCACCCAGCAGGGCCAGCAGAACAAACGATACTGCTCCGGCGGCCACCAGCCCGGCGCCGCCCAGACAGCCCCAGGTGGTGCGGATACTGCCGGGATTGCGGCTGAAGAAGCCCAACTGAACCACCTCGGTGTACAAATCCTGCCGGAGCTTGGGGATAGCGGTGTAGAACTTCTCCTTCAAGTCCCGTATCGAGCGGGACTGGTGGGAGCCAAAAATGCGCTGGAGAAGCCGCTTTTCGTGGGCGTAGCGGGCCTTGTCCGGGTCCAGCAGGTGAAAGATATAGTCTCTCGACGCGCCCAGCCCGGTGCCCATAAATCCTTCGGTCTTTTTCTCTTCCATCCGCAGTGCCCCGCGGTGGGCCAGGTCTATAATGGCGGCGATGATGTCTTTCAGCTCCGCTTTTTCATCGACCAGCGTACCCACCAGGGCCGCGGGCAGGTCGGAGGGGGGTTCGGTAATGTATTCGGGAACCGGGCCGACCGGCTTGTCCCGGCCGCGAGTGTACCACAGCAGGTACACCCCTGCCGGCCCGCCGATGAGGAGCATCAGGCCCAGCACTGCGGAAAACAGACCGACCACCGGTCCCCACTGGGTGCGGCGGTCTTCTGCGGCCTGCCAGGTGGGCGGGTCGCCCTGCACCACGCCGTGCGGAAACTGCACCCGTACCTCCAGCTCCTGGTCTGCGGGGATGTTCTCGGCGGTAAAAACCACCTGCCCGGCGGCGTTGTAAGTGGCTCTGGTCGTGGCCCCGTAGCTGGCCGCCAGCAGTTGGTCCTGGGGGAACTTCTGCGGCAGGGTCACGGTGATTCTCGACACCCGGATGGGGAAGTTGTGGTCTGGCGCGATGGCCTTCCACCAGAGCTGGTCGCCCTCATCGTAGATGCGCAGGCCGCCGATGACCCGGTAGCGCAGAACAAAGGTATGCTCGCTGTTGGATGTGGGGGGGAAGTACCAGGTAATTTCCAGGTCGCTGTCGTTCTGGAAGGTGGTAAAGCCGTAGGGGGCCGAGGAGTTGGGGGTGTAGGGCCGCTCACTGCCGCTGACAATTTCCGACACCCGGACATCGGTAATCTGCTCCACCCGGTCCAGGGGGATGGAGGCAAAGCCAAAGCGGAATGTCCCGCTGGTGAAGCGAATAGTCTGCACCTCTTCTACCAGGATGTCGGAATTGGGCTGAACGGTCAGGTTAACGTCGTACCGCTCCCAGAAGAGGGTTTTATCCTGGGCGCGGGCCGTTCCCTGCCCGCCCATCCACAGGCCGACCACCAGCAGAATAATGATTACGCCGAGTTTTTGCTTCATGGTGTATTTTCCTGAGCTGGGGAGTGGTTGAGTTAGAACTCCCAGGTCGCTCTCTGTATCCCCGCATATCGGGCTGTTATAAGCCGCAAAATGACTCTCAATCACTATTGTAGCGGTTCTATCTTACCCAATGGCTCTAAATTTCTGGCTTTTTCCCACAATTGTTTAAGCTCTTTTTGATGCAGTAAAGCCCACTCCATTACCAGGCCCATGGCTCTCCCCGGCAATTTGCCTGAAACGATAGCCAGGGTATTGATGTTTATCAAGACTTCATCCTCCCCGTACAGGGCGTGAAAATGGGGTGGCGGATGCTCATCATAATACATCCTGATAACAATACCATAAAATCGGCTGATTTCAGGCATCTATCAACTCCGCTTTCAGGTTGGGGAATAGTTCTTCCGGGGTTTTCCCGGTTATTTCCATATAAATCGTATCAGGACAGATATCTATCTCATCACTCCAGGCAATTTCTCCGTGTTCCCCAATGTAAACCTTCTCAAAGGCGGCATAATCGTTCCACAATACAAATACGCCTTTTCCGACCAGGTGGGATAAATCTACTTCGCCTTCAACCCCATCGGCATATTTAACCCATAATTTGTAGTCCGGCAAAGCCTTAACTTCTATTGGTTTGAACATTTTTGGTATTATCCCCCATAACTGCTTGATTCGTAACTATCTGATGAAGATTCACCTCAGACTAAAAGCGAAGAGACAAATTGTAAAATTGCTTCTGCACTCGCTAAGGCGGCTTCTGCTTCCCGTTTATCTGGAATTCCGGATGAACTACTGCCGGGAACACCGTTGGGATAACGGGTCGGAATATAATACTGGTCGATGGTAAGGCAGTCTTCACTAAAGCGGGCAAAATCCGGGTCGAGTTTCTGGCATTCTCCGAGCAAATCTACCAACTTGTGCGTGCGGGGATAGCCTGCCGTTTTGGCGAGAAGATAGGCCTTTAATGACTTCTCTATACATTGCTGGCACAAAAAACAAACATGGGCCAGATGATTTTCTTTGAAAACAAGACGGGCAACAGTCAGGTCTTCAGAAGCCCGGTTAAACCACTGTTGGGGCAGTGTGGCGGTCATACAGAACTTTTCCTTTACGGACAACTTCATCCAGAATAAACGGGTTTTTCTGGTTGAGCATCTGCTCAAACTCGTCCGGGGTGTATACCAGATAATCCACCCCAACAGAGGCCCGGCAAAGCAGAGCGACCTCCTTTAGCCGCTGTAAAAAGGGAAGCGATGTCTGCTTGATGATGACCAGGTCTATGTCGCTCCATTCTTCAATCCGGTCATCGGCCAGGGAGCCAAAGAGAATGATTTTTTCCGGCTGGTATTCTGCAACCAGCACCGACAGGATGTGGTCCAGATTTTTTATTAATTGACGATAACGCTGTTCTGTTTTATCCATCGTATCTCAGCCGTCCACAAATAAAACACGAATCTCCAATCCCCCAATCTCCAATCGCTAATCTCCCAATCTCCAATTATTATAACCCAATCCCCCCCGGAAAACAATCTATTTCAGCGCCCAATCGGCCAGGGCGCGGCGCAGTCGCAGAAGCAGGGGCACCCGCCGGGAGTCCGACCAGTCCAGGGGATAGCGGTTGCGGGCCAGCAGGTCATCCCCGCGGTGGAGGGTCAGGCTGACCTGCCGGGGCGCGGCCCGCAGACGGTGCTCCAGCCGGCCCACCCGGACGGCACTGTCCGCCGGCAGGTCGACCGGCTGGAC
>RFJV01000057.1 GCA_003694775.1 Chloroflexota bacterium
AACCCTGCCCAGCGAAGAAGATATGGTGGAAATCGAGCCGTTCTTCCGCGACTAGCCTTCTTCCCGTCAAACACAGAAACACCCGCCCCGATTGGCCGGCGGGTTTTTTCTTTGGTACATTTTGTGGTAAGATATTGGTTCTGCGTATCTGAACAGTTTTCAGAATTTTTGTTAGTCTTCTGTAAGAAAGGTAAGATGAAATGTCGCTACAGCAAGTGGTAACAGTGACTTGCCCCAGTTGCCAGAACCGGTATTCCGATGTGGTTTACACCGCGGTGGATGGTCAGGACCTGGCTCTGAAGTATGCTCTCCTGCAGGGCCGGCTGAATATTTCACAGTGCTCCCGCTGTGGAATGGTCCAGCCGCTGAATGCCCCCCTGTTTTACTACGACCTGGAAAAAGAGCTGGCCTTTGTTCTTTCCCCAGACCATCTGGGACTCGCCGGTGGAGACTCCCAAAAAATGGTGGGCGATTTGGTGAACCGGGTAGTCAACAGCCTGCCTACCGAACAGCGCCGCTTCTTCCTGTTCAACCCCAAGCAGTTTCTGACGATGGAAAGCCTGCTTAAGGCCGTTTTGGAAGCCGACGGTATCACCGAAGAGATGCTCCAGCGGCAGGAAGAAAAGGCCAAACTGATTCAGGAACTGCTGAGCATCTCTGATAAGGCCGCCTTCAAGGCCAAAGTCAAGGAAGTGGATGACCAGCTGGACCGGGACTTTTTTGAAGTGCTGACCTCCACCATCCAGGCCGCCCAGATGAACGGCGACTCCGAAACAGCCCAGGCCCTCATTGGCCTGCGCCAGCTAACGGCCCGCCTGAGCAGTCGGGGAAAAGAGATTGTGGAGGAGATAGACTCTGAACTGCAAACTATATTCCTGGAGTCGCGGGAGGAGCTGGTTGAAAAACTGCGCACCGCGGAGTCGGAAGAGGAGTTTCTGAACCTTGTAGCCGCCGGGTATGACATGCTGGACTACACCTTTTTCCTCCACCTGTCCGAGCGGATTGATGAAGCCGTCCAAAAAGGCGACGCCCAGACAGAAAAAGAACTGTCTCTCCTGCGGGCAAAGATTCTGGCCGCCAAAGAGAAGCTGGATGAGGCCTTTAAGAAAGAACTGGAGCAGGCGGCCTCTCTGCTGGAGCAAATTGTCAAGTCGGGCGACCCGCAGAAAACCATCGCCCGCAATATCGACAGGATTACGCCGGCCTTCTTTTCTCTTCTCCGGGCCAATATTGAGCAGGCCCGCCAGGAGAAAAAAGACCGGGAGGCCCAGGCTCTGCTGGCCATCGGCAATCTGGCTTCGGCAGTTCTGCGCGAGGCAGAAATCAAGCGGCTTCAAAAGAATCAGCAGTCCGCTGGCGAAAGTCCCGCCGAAGCCGAAGCCCCTGCTTCCCCGGTGATTGAAATCGCTCGCAAGTAGCTTTCTGGTATCGTCTGAATCCACAGGGGCGACCGGCTGGTCGCCCCTGGTGCGTTTTTGCCAAACAACGGTTAGCTGTTGCCCTGTATTTATTCCCGCCGGACCAGACCGGCCCGAACCGCATAGGCCGCGGCCTCGGCCCGGTTGCTGAGCTGGAGCTTCTCCAGAATGTGCCGGACATGCGTTTTAACGGTATTCTCGGAAATGTGCAGGGCCGCGGCGATTTCCTTGTTCCCTTGCCCCTCTGCAATCAGGCCCAGAATTTCAATCTCTCGTCCCGTCAGTTCGTCTGTGGGGGGGCGGGTGCTTGCCAGCTCGTCGAACACAAATGAGGCCAGGTTGGGCGGCAGGATAGCCTCGCCCGCGGCCACGCGGCAAATAGCTGAGATAACTTCTTGGGCCTCCGCACTCTTCAGCAGGTATCCCCTGGCCCCGGCCCGGATTGCCCCCAGCAGGTCAACATCTTTTTTGGAGATGGTCAGCATCAGCACCCTGGTTTCCGGCTGAACCGCCCGAATCTGCCGGGTGGCCTCAATGCCGTCCAGCAGGGGCATATTGACATCCATCAGCACCACATCTGGCTTCAGCTCGATGGCCTGCTTTACCGCTTCTTCGCCGTTGGCGGCCTCGCCTACCACGGTAATATGTTCGGACTCATTGAGAATCAAACGCAGTCCGTGCCGCAGAACGGTCTGGTCATCGGCAATGAGTACCCGTATCAATGGTCGGTCACTCCTTTGCGGGGGCAAGGGGAACGGTAACGGCCACCCGCGTCCCTTGTCCTGGCGTGGTCACAATCGACAGGTCGCCGTGAACCGCCCTGGCCCGCTCCCGCATGGTCGACATCCCCAGATGGCCCCGTCTTTTGGGCAGGGCCGGGTCAAAACCGCGGCCATCATCGGAAATGGTCAGCCTGAGCTGAGGGTGGGCTTCGTCATGCGCTAGCTCTACCCAAACCTGCCGCGCCTGGGCATGCTTGCGCACGTTCGACAGCGCCTCCTGAGCAATTCGTAATAATTGTAACGCTGTTTCGGCAGAAAGGGCAAGCGGAGGGTGGTCAATTTGAAAATGGGTTTGTATGCCGGTGCGTTCTTCAAAATCGGCCAGGTATTCCCGGAGCGCCTCATCCAGATTACCGGCCCGGTCGGTGTGGACCCGCAGACCTTCGATGGCCTCGCGCACATCCATATAAGCTTCGCGGGCCATCTGCCGCCCGCGGTCGATTTCCTGGCTCAATCGCGGGTAGTCCCCTTTTTCCAGCCACGTCTTCAGCATATCCAGATGCCAGCCCAACATGCTCAGGGTTTGGGCCAGTCCATCGTGAATTTCGCGCGACAGGCGGTACCGCTCTTCCAGAACGGCGACCTGCTGAATACGGGTATGCAGTTCGGCATTGTTCAGGGCCAGAACGGCCTGATGAGCAATGGCGGTAATAAAGGGGGCCTGCCGGGGATGGAAGAAATCGGGGCGGGGCGTCGCCATGACCAGCACTCCTCGCAACCGCGGGCCGTCCAGCAGAGGCGCGGCCGCGGCAGAACGAAAGCCGGCTGCGCCGGGGTCAAGGTTGGCCGCGGCCAGGTTGGGCACCAGCACCGGACGCCCGGTTTTCCGGGCGGATTCGGCCAGGGTCTGGGCCAGGGCACGGGCCGGGGAACTGCCCATTCCCCGTTCCGCCCTGCAGTGCCAGCTTTCGTCATCGGGGTGGTAGAGAAGCAGTGCCCCGTGTTCGGCGCCCCAGCCGGCCAGGGTGATGGCAAGCATCTGCTTCAGCATATCATCCAGGGCTTCGTCCGGCGCAGACAGGTTTTCTATCACATACAGGGTGGCGTTCTGGCTGGCCCGCATCCGCACGCTGTCCAGCGCGGCGGCAATCTCCGTGGCAACAATGTTCAGCAACTGCAGTTGTTCCGCGGGAGGACCGTCGGGCGAGGGGAAGTAGGCATTGATAAACCCTTCCATTTTCTGACCGCGCATAATCGGCAGACAGATGAGCGACTGTATCCCTTCCTGCCGGGCCAGGTCATCCATCCCCCCGAACAGGATGCAGTCCCCGCCCAGCCGGGCGGTAAGCGGTTTGCAGGTCAAACAGCGATTGGCCTCCAGACCGGCCTCCATCCTCTGCCGCAAACGGGCCAGGTAGGCATCGCTGAGACCCCAGGCCATATCCAGCTTGAGCCGGCCCTGCTGGTCGTCCACCATAATGACCGCCGCGCCTTTGGCATCGGCTACGTGGGTAGGGGCGCGGCTGGCAAGCTCCAGCACCTGCTGGATGTCTGCCGCGTCGGCAATTTTGCGGCCAATTTCGTGGACGGTCAGCAGACGGCGGTGGGTTTCCTGCAGGGCCTGGTACGCGGTTTGCAGGTCGGCCTGAGCCTTTTGGGCCTGGACAACCTGCCGGTACAGGCGGTCAAGAACCAGCCAGCTGGCCAGTCCCACCAGCAGACCTGCCGCCGCGGCTGGCAACCCGTCTGCCGCCTCTATGGGCAACCCCCGCAGACCCAGATGGAGCAGGGCAACCAGAACCGCCAGCCCTGCCGGCCCAAAACGGCGCCACTGCCAAACAGTCCGTACAACCTGATGCTCCATCGTCCTCCCCGATTCCGGTAAATACGGCTACCCGCATTGTACCGGAATCCCCACCGGCTGGCAATCCGGGAGCAGGTACAGAGTCCGGCGGTCGGGGTGTGACAAAACGGGCAACAGGCTGTATAATGCCGACCTGCCCGCTTGCAGGACATCTGCCGGTAGCTGTCCTGCAAAAATTGTGTTATTAGAGGTACGGCATGTCCAACGCAACAGAGATAGATGTCCTCATCATCGGCGCCGGGCCGGCGGGCTTGTCGACCGCCCTGCATCTGGTGCAGGCCGACCCCTCGTGGGCCGGGCGCATTCTGCTGGTCGATAAGGCCGTCCATCCCAGGGAAAAGCTGTGCGGCGGCGGCATTACCCGGCTGGGTATGCCCTTACTGCGCGGTTTGGGGGTCTCGCTGAAAACGCCGTACGTGCCGGTACGCGAGGTGCGGATGGTTTACCGCCACCTGGTTTTTGCCATTCGCGACGAGCCGGTCTTCTGGGTGGTCCGGCGGGATGAGTTTGACCACCATCTGGCGCGCACCGCGGCGCGGCGAGGGGTGCCCCTGCAGGAGGGCCAGGCCGTTTTGGATGTTCGACCTGCCGCAGACGGCGTAGAAGTGGCCACCACGGCGGGTGAGTATCGGGCCAGGGTGGTGGTCGCCGCCGATGGTTCCCGCAGTACGGTCCGGCAGAAGCTGGACTGGCCCGGCAGTGTGCGGATGGCCCGGCTTCTGGAAGTGCTTACTCCGGAAAGCGACCATCTGCCCGAATTCCAGCAGGGCCGGGCCGTGTTCGATTTCAGCCCGATGGCCGATGGCTTGCAGGGGTACTGCTGGGATTTTCCCAGCCTGGTGCGCGGGCAGGCTACCATGAACCGCGGGGTGTTCGACAGCCGCATCAGACCGGAGCGCCGGCGGGCCGGCCTGAAGGAAATTCTGCAGGAACGGATGGCGGCGCGACAGCGCCGGCTGGCCGACTATCCGCTGAAAGGACACCCCATCCATCTGTTTGACCCGCAGGCAGTGTTTGCCCGCCCCCGCGTGCTGTTGGCCGGCGACGCGGCCGGCACAGACCCTCTGCTGGGCGAAGGGATTTCCTTTGCCCTGGCTTACGGTCAGGCGGCCGCGGCGGAAATTGTACACGCCTTTGCCCAAAATGATTTCAGCTTTACCGGCTACAAGGCTCGCCTGCTGGCCCACCCGGTGCTGTCGCAACTGCGGGTGCGGGCCTGGCTGGCCCGGATGGCCTACCGCTTTGAGTCGCCGGGGATGATTGGCATGCTGTGGCGGCTGGCCCCCTGGATGGTGGCCGCCCTGGCCCGGTACAACCCGGCCTGTGTGCCGGTTCAACAGCCGCGGCTGGTGCGGGTCGGCTAACGGAAAAACAAAACCGGCCAGCCCATCGGCTGACCGGTTTTTACCGTACTGGCGTTCATTACCGCTTGCGGGGTGGCGGTGGCGGAATTGGCTCCACTTTTTCCCCGCGCAGATAAGCATCTATACTGCGGGCGGCCTTGTGTGCCCCGGCAATGGCCGTGATGACCAGGTCCGGCCCGTGAACGTTGTCGCCGGCGGCAAAAACACCTTCCCGCGTTGTTCTGCCCGTTTCCTCATCAGCCACAATCAGGCCCCACTTGTGGGTTGCCAGATTGGGAGTCTTTTCCCCCAGCAGGGGGTCGGGCCAGAAGCCAATCGCCAGCACCACGGTATCCACTTCCATAATAAATTCTGACCCCTCAATGGGGACCGGCCGGCGCCGGCCCGACGAGTCCGGCTCACCCAGCTCCATTTTGACGACTTTCATCGCCTTGACGTGGCCGTTTTCGTCGCCGATATATTCCACCGGGGCCTGCAGGTATTCAATCTTTGCCCCCTCGTCGATGCAGACCTGCCGTTCGGTTTTATTGCCGGGCATTTCGGCTTCGGTGCGCCGGTAAACGATGGTCACTTCTTCCGCCCCCAGGCGGATAGAGGTGCGGGCGCAGTCCACGGCACTGTCGCCGCCACCGATAACGGCCACCCGCCGGCCCACTTCTGGCGGCTCCTGCATATGCGGGGGACGCATCTCCGCGGGGACGTTGGCCCGGATGAGAAAGTCGGTTGAGGTGTAGATGCCCTTCAGGTCTTCGCCGGGGATGTTCATCCGGGCCTGCACGCCGGCCCCCGTTCCCAGGAATACGGCGTCGAACTGCTCCATCAGCTCGTCAATGGTAATGTCCTCTCCCACGCGGGTGTTGGTGATGAACTTGACCCCTGCTTCTTCCAGGTCTCTGACCTTGCGGAGCACCACCTGCTTTTCCAGTTTGAAGTTGGGAATACCGTACACCAGTACACCGCCGGGAACGGGCCAGGCTTCGTAAACGGTCACGTCGTGGCCCAGCTTGATGAGGTCTTCGGCTACCGTCAGGCCGGCCGGCCCGGACCCCACCACGGCGACCCGCTTGCCGGTTTTCTGTTCCGGCACGTTGATTTTGAACAGTCCTTCGGCGCGGGCAATATCGGCCACAAAGGCCTCCAGCTTGCCGATGGACACCGGCCCGTAGTAGCGGTTCAGCACACAGCCTTGCTGGCACAGGTTGGGGCAAACCCGACCGCAAATTTCCGGCAGGGTGCTGGTCTGGGCAAATACTTTGGCCGCGCCCAGGAAGTCGCCCTGGCTAATCAGCCACAGGGCTTCGGGAATGTCGTTATTGGCCGGGCAGTTCAGCAGGCAGGCTTGCGGCTCTGGACACTGAACACAGCGCGACGCTTCGGCGACGGCGGTTTCCGGTGTGTAGCCCAAAACAACCTCGTTGAAGTCGAATTTGCGTTCTTCAACCGGGCGTTTGATATACTCAACCGGAATCTGGCGGACACGCAGTTTACGATTAATCTCTCGCAGGCTTGTATCGGTCATACCTGGTTCTCCTTGAAGCTGACAGCAAAAATAACCCTGAATCCTTACACACTTGGAATTGGCGGTGCAGTGGCAATTCCTGTCTTTTGTCTACCTGAAACCCCGGTTTATCGAAAAAATCTAATAAGCAGTGGGGAAAAGTATAAAAAACAGTTTGCACCCCCTATAAGTGTGATACTATCATAATTTATTCTTCTCTCATAGTGCCAGTTATCACATATTTCTAGTGACATTTGTCACTTATTGTGATTTTTGTCACAAGCAATCGGTTAGAAAAGGGAGGGGATCGTGATGCCCTCCTCTTGAGAATAGCGTTTCTGTAGGACAACTGCTAGCAGTTGTCCTACAGAAATTTTCATACATCGTTGTCGTTCCGCCAGGGACTGTCCGCCTGCTGTGAAGATAGCCGTTTACCCCGTAGGCGGGGCATCCCAATGCCCGCCGGCGCGGTGACTGACTCGCCCGGCATAGGGATGCCGGGGCTACGGATAAAGATGCCGGGGCTACGGATAAAG